>JALZAD010000061.1 GCA_030948555.1 Verrucomicrobiota bacterium
ACCCTCGGCACATGGCCGCGGCGAAAAGGGAGACCAGCATCCAGCCGAGGATGCCGACCGCGAGCGATCGTTGCGTCGCAGTCATCAGGGAGAGAAAGCGCGGGGATGCGCTCCTCGCCCGCAAGAAACAACCAGGGGACTTAGCTCTGCCGACCGGACGTGTGCCTGGTGCACTCGGCCTTCCAGGCGGCAAATTGCTCCTTGGTCAGAACGCCGCGGGCCCGCTTCTCCATCTTCGCCATGGTCTCTTTGTTGCAGCCGCCCTTGTCGCATTCTGCCGCGAACTTTTCCATTTTCGTCTTCTGCGCGACGGTCAGATCCAGATTGGCGAAGGTCGCTGAACAATCCGCTTTGGTATCGTGGCCGGCCATCCCGGCGCAGCAGGCGTCGTCGTGCGCGAAGAGAGCGGTGGCGCCGAAAAGTGCGCTGGCAAAAACTGCAAGAGCTGTGCGTTTCATGATGCGACCAGCCTAACCCGCCGGCGGGCGCGTTCCAATCATTCGTTAGCCGGGCGTGAGGCCGCGGGCGGCCAGCTCACGAACGAAAACTTCTTTGGCATTGTCTTCGATGATGTCGCCATGACCGACGATGATCCGCTCAAAGTCCAGCGCCAGAATCGGGCGCAGCGACTCGACGAAGGCCGCGCGATCGCGAATCAAAAATCGGAAGAATGCGCTCATGCCGATGCCGTTTCGCAGCCGCATCACGAAGCGCCAAACGGATTCCGTGAACGTCGCCGGTCGTGGGCCGAGGTTGAAGAAGAAATCGCAGACGATCAGGGTGCGCGATGGCCGGTGATACATGACGTGCTCCCGCACCTGCGGCATACCGGCCAACGGAAAGACGTCGAGCTCGCCCGACCACTCCGGCGGCGGAGGGGTCAGCGGACGCGTCGGAGCTTCGGCGACGGTTTTGCCACCGGGCGGCGCGAGATAGGGCAGGCGTTCGAACGCACGACAGCCCTGCCTGGCGAAAGAATCGTGGAAGAGCGTCGCATCGAGAATCCATCCCGGGTTTCCAAGGCCGCGAATGGCTGCGACGTCCAGTGCCGTGAATGGTGCGGTCGAATGGATCACCAGTCGACCATCGTGCAGCCTAACGACGGACACGTTGCGCCCGAAGTCGTGACCCAGAACCGGCAGCGGATAACGGAGCGTCCAGACGTTCTCCGCGATCTGCTTCATCAGGCTCTATTGATTCGTCGTGACTTGAATGAGTGACCCTACGCCGGCTCCCACGTTGAATGTATCCGTGCCGCCAACTGGAAAAACCCACCACGGGCCGCTGGAAACTAAACCGCGTCGAACGCGAGCGAGCCGTCGCGTTGCTCAACCCGAATGGTCTGCCCTTCGCGCACTTTGCCTTCGAGAATCTCGAGACTGAGCGGGTCGAGAATCTCCCGCTGGATGGCGCGTTTCAACGGCCGTGCGCCGTAAACCGGATCGTAGCCCTCCTGCGCGATTCGCGCCTTCGCTTCGTCGCTCAGCTCCAGCCGAATCTTCTGCTTCTCCAGACGAGTCGTTAGGCGACGCAGTTGGATCTCGACGATCTGCTTCAGCTCCTCTTCGTTCAGCCGGTCGAAGATGATGATCTCGTCGACTCGGTTCAGGAACTCGGGCCGGAAGTGTTGCCGCAAGGCCTCCATCACTCGCGCCTTGCGCTGCTCCGCGTTCGAATCATCGGTGATGTATTGCGAGCCGATGTTCGAAGTCATGATGATGACGGTGTTCTTGAAATCGACCGTCCTCCCCTGCCCGTCCGTGATCCGTCCGTCGTCGAGTACTTGCAGGAGCACGTTGAAGACGTCGCTGTGCGCTTTCTCGATTTCATCGAACAGGATCACCGAGTAGGGCTTTCGCCGGACGGACTCGCTTAGCTGCCCGCCTTCTTCGTAGCCGACATAACCCGGAGGCGCGCCGATCAGACGCGCGACGGTGTGTTTCTCCATGTATTCGCTCATGTCGATGCGGATCATGGCGTTCTCGTCGTCGAACAAAAATTCCGCGAGCGCGCGTGACAGCTCCGTTTTGCCGACGCCGGTAGGCCCGAGAAAAATGAACGAGCCGATCGGCTTGTTTTCATCCTGCAATCCAGCGCGCGCACGACGGACCGCATTCGAGACTGCCTTGATCGCCGCGTCCTGCCCGATGACGCGTTCATGCAAGTGCTCCTCCAGCCTAACGAGTTTTTGCCGCTCGCCTTCCTGGAGCCGCGTCACCGGGATGTGCGTCCAGCTCGAGACCACTTCCGCGATGTCCTCCTCGGTCACTTCTTCGCGGAGCAAGCGCGGCTTCTGGTCGCTCGCTTCTTTCGCTTCCACTTCGCGAAGTTGCTTCTCCAGTTCAGGAATTCGCCCGTACTGAATCTCGCTCGCTTTCCCCAGCTCGCCGCGACGCTGCGCCCGCTCCAGTTCCGTGCGCGCCTGGTCGAGCTGTTCTTTCACTTTTGCCTGCGCGTCGATCTCCGCCTTCTCCTTCTGCCACTCGGCTTTCATCGCCGACGACTTTTCTTTCAGCTCGGCCAGCTCGCGTTCGAGTTTGGCGAGACGTTCCTTGCTCGCCGGATCCTTTTCCTTTTTCAACGCCTGCCGCTCCATCTCGTGTTGCATGACCTGGCGCTCGATCACGTCGATCTCCGTCGGCATGGAATCGAGCTCGATCTTCAAACGCGAGGCCGCTTCGTCCACCAGATCGACCGCCTTATCCGGCAGAAAACGATCGCTGATGTAGCGATGCGAGAGCACCGCGGCCGCGACCAGCGCGGAATCCTGGATGCGCACGCCGTGATGCACTTCGTAGCGCTCCTTCAAACCGCGCAGGATCGCGATCGTGTCTTCCACGCTCGGCTCATTCACCATCACCGTCTGAAAACGCCGCTCCAGCGCCGCGTCTTTCTCGATGTACTTGCGATATTCATCGAGGGTCGTCGCGCCGATCGTGCGCAACTCGCCGCGCGCTAGTTGCGGCTTGAGCATGTTGCT
>JALZAD010000122.1 GCA_030948555.1 Verrucomicrobiota bacterium
GTCGCGTCCTCGCGCTCGAGACCCTTACGAACACTCCCGCGGTCGCAAACGTTATCCGCGAAGCAAAAACGTATATGCTGCCCGGCATCATTCAGACCGGAAAAAAACAAGGCATGCGGCTGATGGATGACGCCTTGATGGACCTCGAGAAACGAGGAGTGATCAGCGGCGGCGAGGCCTACGCGCGAGCTGAGCAAAAGCAGATGATGCGACAGCATCTCGATGCGAAATAGCCGTGGCTTACATCGATACATTTTTCCACGTGCTCGTCGAGCAGGGCGCGTCGGATTTGCACATCGGCGAAGGCCAGCCGCCGAAAATGCGGAAGCACGGTGATGTCACCGCCATCCGCGAGGAGGCGGTGACGGGCGAAGAAGCGGCTTACATGTTGAGCGAGATCGCGGGGCCGCAGAACTGGGCGCTGTTCGAGGAGCGGGGTGATCTCGATTTTGCCTATGAGATGGATCGGCACTCGCGCTTTCGTTGTAATTTTCTGAAGCAGGCGAACGGTTACGGCGCGGTGTTCCGGCTCATTCCGACGAAAATCGCGACGCTCGAGCAACTCGGAATTCCTGCGGTGGTGAAGGAATTCGGGCATCTGCGCGGCGGA
The DNA here is from genome assembly GCA_030948555.1 of Verrucomicrobiota bacterium. Taxonomy (GTDB): domain Bacteria; phylum Verrucomicrobiota; class Verrucomicrobiia; order Chthoniobacterales; family UBA10450; genus JACCTI01. Next base: position 611 of record JALZAD010000122.1, read on the forward strand.
CTAGTGCTTGTCACCGGACCGACCGGTTCCGGCAAGTCGACGACGCTGGCAGCGTTGATCGATTACATTAACGAGAATTTCGCACGCCATATCGTAACGGTGGAAGAGCCGATTGAGTTCGTGCATGAAAACAAGCGCAGCATCATTACGCAGCGTGAGGTGCCGTCGAACGCAGCGTCGTTTCCCGACGGCTTGAAAGCGGCGCTCCGCGAGGACGCCGACATCGTGCTTGTCGGCGAGATGCGTGATTTGGAGACAATCGCGCTCGCCCTCACTGCGGCCGAGACGGGGTTGCTCGTGTTCGGCACGCTGCACACGAACAACGCGCGGAAGACGGTCGACCGCATGATCGATGTTTTTCCCGCGAGCAAGCAAGCGCAGGCGCGCACGATGCTGGCGAATTCGTTGCGCGGCGTGCTCGCGCAACTGCTTCTCAAGAAAACCCCGGAAGCAGGCGGCGGGCGGTTGGCGGCGAACGAGATCCTGATCTCGAACCCGGCGGTCTCCGCGATTATCCGCGAGGGAGCGACGCAAAAGCTGCAGGATGTGATCGTCGCCGGGAAAGGACAGGGAATGCAGTTTATGGACGACGCAATTTGGGGCTTTCTGCAGCAGGGGATTATTTCGCCGCACGAGGCGTTCATGAAAGCGATCGACAAGAATCGCTTCAAAAAAGTGCTGCCGGAAAATGAACGGGCGTTTGCGAACTCAGCCGGCGCAACGCCGGACGACCAGAAGCGTGCGCCCGGTGATTTTGTGAAGACGAGAACGCCGATCGTCCGGCGGTAGCTGCTTTTGTCACGTTGACAGCGTGAACCGCGAATGATATCCGTCGCCCCAACTCTGAACGCACTGCTCGATAGTCAGGTGCTCGTCCTGAACCGCCTCTGGCAAGCGGTCAATATCTGCTCGGCGCGCCGCGCGTTTACGCTGCTCTATCAAGGCCACGCGCAGGTTGTCTCCTCCGACTTGGATAACAACTTCCTGACGCACGATTTCGCGAGCTGGCGCGATTTCTCACACAGCGCTCCGGAGCACGAAATGGTCACGACGATCTCTTGGAGAATCCGGGTGCCGCGGGTGATTGTGTTGCTGCTTTTCGATCGCCTCCCGAAGAAGGAGGTGAAGTTCACCCGTCACAACGTCTTTGAACGTGACAAGAACACCTGCCAGTACTGCGGTCACATTTTTGATCGCAGCGAGCTGAATCTAGATCACGTGCTGCCGCGCGATAAGGGTGGACTCACGACGTGGGAGAACGTCGTCTGCTCGTGTATCCCGTGTAACACGCGGAAGGGGGATCGACTCGCGCACGAAGTCCACATGCAGTTAATCCGGAAGCCGAAGCGGCCGAAATGGCGGCCGTTTGTGCACGTGACATTCTCTGCGCAGCATCACGAGAGCTGGCGGCATTTCGTCGACCTGGCGTACTGGAACGTCGAGCTAAGCGATTAAGGATCGCGCCGATTGCTCGGCCGCCCTGGGGAGCGCACGCTTGTAGCGTGCTGGTCACCGCATTCTGCGGTGACGAACTTTTCGCTTCCTCAGAATTGAGCCGCGCCACTGATTGGGACGCGGGGAAAAAGTTCGCGCCCGCAGAATGCGCGCGCCAGCACGCTACAAGCGTGCGCTCCCCGGAACGGCAGCGGTGCCGTTCGCTTACTTCAAAGCGTTGAGGATCGGCTGCGGATAAACACCGAGCACGACGATGCCGACCATTAATGCAGTGATGCTGCACCGAGTCAGCGCGCTCACAGGGATGGCCGCCTCGTTTGTCCCGACTTCCCAATACATCGCGCGGATCACCTTCAAGTAGTAGTAGAAGCCGCACGCCACCGTAATGACGCCGACCACAAGTAGCGCCGTTTGATGTTGTCGAACAGCCGCGTCGAAAATGAAGAACTTACCGAGGAAGCCAGCGGTAAACGGAACGCCGGCGAGCGAGGCCATCGCGACGAGCATGGCAAACGAAAGGAACGGCGCGCGTCGCGCGAGGCCATTGAAGTCCTCGATGTTATCCCCGGATTGGTTCGCGACCACGATGAGCACCGCGAAGCTGAGCATCGTCATCAGCAGATACGACACGAGGTAATATCCGACCGCGGGCCCCGCGAGACACACGATCCCAACGAGCAGATACCCGGCGTGCGCAATGCTCGAGTAGGCGAGCAGACGCTTGAGGTTCGTTTGCGGTAACGCGGCGAGATTGCCGTAGATCAGAGTGAGCGCTGCGATCCAGACGAGGAGACGCTGCGTCTGCGGCAGAATAAAGAACGGCTCGAGGACGCGGAGC
>JALZAD010000136.1 GCA_030948555.1 Verrucomicrobiota bacterium
ACAGTGGACACCAGCTGTTGCAGTCAGGGTGACCGAAGATCGAAAAATCACGGCGCAGCGGAACGCCCGCGCCTTCCGAGATTTTCGCCCAAACATCGTCCGGTGTGATCGGACGTTCTGAGAACAAGGTGCGGCCAGTATCAGCTTCGGGTTGAAAGCTGAGCATGCGCCAAATGTCGCTCCGGTCGGGATCGGCCAGATACCAGCGGATAACTTCCGGCACGTCGTCGATATTCCGCCGCGTGACCGTAAAGCTCAGCGCGTATTCGAGCTTCGCGCCGGTTTTCTCGCGGATGCCCATGGCGAGATCGGTGAAGGCCTGCCGCACGGGATGCAGATCGGCTTCACATTTGATGCGGCCAATCGGATAGCCGTGCCGACCCGCTTGCGTCATGTCGACGTGCACGGACACCTGCCGCAATCCGCCTTCCACGACCAGCCGCTCGAGAAACTCCGGGTGCTCGATCAACGTTTGCCCATGCGTCATCAGCATCGGCACGACGCCGACGCTGTAGGCATAGCGCACGATCTCGACGAGCTCGTCCGCGCGACCGGAACGCCAGTAGGCGTCGGCGACATCACCACCGGTGATCTGCAATCCGCCACCCGGCCCCTGGAAGCGGCGGTTCGCATCGATCTGCTCCTTCACGTCGGCGAGCGACGGGATCGGCACCTGGTTCGCGTTCTTCGGCAGATAACAATGCGTGCAATGGAACGAGCAGTAGCTCGCGCCGAGGATGAATCCGCAATGCGTGAGATGCCGGCCGGAGATTTGATTCGGCGTCTGGAGCTCGCGCGGCAGCGAGTCCCAGCGGTCCTTCAGAATGCGCAGCTTTTCTTCGTTGATCGGATTCCGGAACGCGTGCCAGCGCTCGCGCCAGCGGGAACGCCGTTCGGTTGAACCAGCCGTCATCCCGAGCGAAGTCGAGGGACCTCGTTGCGCCGGTCCAACGTTTTGCCGCGGGGTTCCTCGACTACGCTGCGCTTCGCTCGGAATGACTGGCATCATGTGTTACTTCGCCTCGTTCAGCGACCAGTCGTAATCCTGATAGGTGATCTTCGCGTCCGCGGGAATGTCATTCGTGCGCCGCTTGTTGATGAACGCGAGCACGCCGCCGTCTTTCGCAAAGTCATCTTTATACCAATCGAAAATCTTGGAGAGCCGCGCCGTCTTCGACGCGGAGTCGTAGGCAACACCGCGATCGCTGTTCACAAAGCCTTTCGCGAGCCGCTCGAATTGCACGTCCAGCTTCCCGGCTTCAAATGCCTCGGCCTGCAACGGCGGACAACTCCGGCTCGCGCAGTTCAACGCGAAGTGCACCCTCGGTTCGCCGAATTTCGGCCGGATCACATCTTTCTCGAGATGATTGAAGCTCATCTCCTCGCCCGCGACTTTGATCCGCTTCCCGGTAAAGAAAGTGAAGAGCGTGTCCTTCACGCTTTTCGTCGGATACTTGGCGAGCGCTTCATGCAGGATCCAGGCGTTGTAAGCGTTGATGTAAAAAGCGAGCTGCGCGCCCTTGTCCCGCGAGCCGACCTGTTCACTAGCGATCGCACTTACGACCTCGTTAATCGCCTGCATGTCACCCGCATTCGCTTTCCATTCCGCATAACGCACACCGCCCGGAGTAGCATACTTCCCGAGCAAGCGATTGTAATTGCTGAGCCAGCCGCGCTCTTCCGCTGAAACTCGCGAAGGGAGCACCGCCATGAAGATTACCATCCCAAGGAGACAAACAGACCGCGCCATAGACCTCATGTCGCACCGACCCTCGCGGCCGAGCAAGCCAAATATCGGGCGTACTCCGTGGCTGCTCGTTTGCGTGAGCGCTTTCCTTCTCCTTCAAACCGCTGACGCGATGGTGGTGTGGATCGACACCGACCCCGCCATCGGCGCACCGTGGCGAGAAGTCGATGACGCTTTCGCGCTCGTCTATGCCTTCCATTCGCCGGACATCCAGATTGCCGGAATCAGCACCTCATACGGAAATGCGCCGCTCAAACGAACCACCGCTGTGGCCAGCGAGATGGTTCGGCGTTTTGCGCCTGCGCCAGTTGTTGTCTCACCCGGCGCGCGAACCGCGGCTGATCTCGGCAAAGCAACCGCGGCGGATGAGGCGCTTGCCCGGGCGTTGCGCAAAGAGCGGCTGACTTACTTCGCGCTCGGACCGCTAACCAACCTCGCCACCTTCGCGCGCCTCCACCCAGGACTCGTTAGGCAAATTGAGTGCGTGATCTTCGTCGGCGGACAGTCGAGTCGCGACTCGCTCCGGCTCGGTCGCGGCGCATGGCCAAAGATGCACGATGCGAACGTGCTCAAGGATCCTGCGTCGGTCGCGGAAGTGCTCGCGGCTGGATGGCCGATCACCCTCGCACCACCCGAAATCGCGGCGCAGCTTTCGATCACACGGCACGACATGAACGAGCTGGCGAACTCGGGCCCCGCTGGGGTTTTTCTCCGGCGTGGCAGCGCGGCGTGGCTTTGGTTCTGGTGCGATCTCATCGGGCGAGACGGCGGACCAGTCTTCGACGTGCTGCCGTTGGTCTCGTTAGGCAATCCCAAGCTCGTCAAACTGCGCGCCGGCTTTGCTGCGCTCGACGGGGAACTGTTCTTCTCGCGCCAGCCGAGACCCGGCGCGCGCAAGATCACCTTCTACGCCGCGGTAAAAGCTGAGGCGAAGCAGCGGATGCTGGAACGACTGAGGCGCTAATGCGCGCGTTACGCTTCCATTTTCCCGCCGGACTTCTACGCTCCCGCGGATGAAATCCGTTCTTCCCTGGCTGCTCGCATTCGCGCTCTTCGCGTCGACAGGTCCAATCGCGATTGCCCAAGAGACCTCGCCTGCTCCATCGCCTTCCCTCGTCGTCCCTGCCGCGGCCGCGAATGCCGATCCAGCGACCGCGACCCGTGCCTGGCTCGATACCGTTCCGCCGGAAAAGAAAGCCAGCTCGGATGCGTACTTCGAGGGCGGCTACTGGCTCATTCTCTTCAACTGGCTGCTCGCAGTCGCCGTCGCGCTCGCCCTGCTGAACACGCGGATTTCCGCGCGAATCCGCGATTTCGCCGAGCGGACGACGCGCTTCAAAGCGATGCAGGTCGCGATCTACGTCATCGCCTACCTGCTGCTCACGTCGCTGCTCGAGTTCCCGCTCGGCGTCTACGAGCGCTACTTCCGCGAGCACGCCTACGGCCTTTCGAACCAGACCTTCGGCGCGTGGTTCGCCGAGCAAATGAAAGGTCTCGGCATTGGTCTGATCGCCTTCCCGCTCATCACCATCGCGCTCTACGCCATCTTCCGGCGTGCGCCGAAAACCTGGTGGGTCTGGGGCACTGGTCTGATGGTTTGTTTCGTGATGTTCGGCGCCTTCATCGCGCCGGTGTTCATCGAGCCGCTCTTTAATAAGTACAAGCCGCTCACCGATCCCGCGATCAGCGAAGCGATCCTGACCATGGCACGGGCGAACCAAATCCCCGTCACGCAGGTCTTCGAAGTTGATGCGTCGCGCCAATCAAAACGAATCAGCGCGAACGTCGCGGGCTTTCTCGGCACCACGCGCATCGCCTTGAACGACAACCTGCTCACGCAATGCACCCTGCCTGAGATCCGCTACGTCATGTCGCACGAGATGGGGCACTACGTGCTCAACCACATCTACAAGTTTGTCGTCAGCCTGTCGCTGCTCTGGCTCGTCATGTTCGCGGTCGCGCGCCTCGCATTTAACGCGGCCGTTCGTCGTTGGGGTCAACGCTGGCAGGTTCGCGGCATTGCTGATCCCGCTGGATTGCCGTTGCTCGCGCTAATCGCGGCGACGCTCGGCTTCCTCGCCACGCCGATCACGAACACGATCACGCGCGTCGCCGAAGTGGAAGCCGACGCGTTCGGCATCAACACCTCACGCGAGCCTGACGGCATGGCGGCGGTCGCCCTCAAACTCGGCACGTATCGCAAGCTCGACCCGTCGCCAGTCGAAGAGTTCTTCTTCTTTGATCATCCAAGTGGACGCGCGCGCATTCGCATGGCCATGGATTGGAAAGCCGCGCATTTGCCGGCCGGCGGCGAATAGGTCTGATATGTCGTATATGACCTATAGGTCCTATCCCTCGCGATGAACACGCCGCGTAAAGGCTTCATCCCGCCGCACGGCGGCTACAAAGACCTTCTCGCCTATCGCAAGGCGCTCATCGTCTTCCAAGGGACCGTCACATTCTGCAAGCGCTTCGTGGCAAAGCGCGACCGCACGTATGATCAGATGGTCCAAGCCGCGCGCTCGGGTAAACAAAACATCGTGGAAGGAAGCAAGATCTCCGGCACCTCGAAAGAAACCGAAATAAAACTTATCGGCGTCGCGCGCGGCAGCCTCGAAGAACTACTTGAGGACTACCAGGATTACCTCCGCACTCACCAACTCCGGATTTGGGCAAAAGACAGTCGCGAAGCCATCTTCGTCAGGCGACTGGGCGCAGACCCCGGAGCGACCTACGAGATCTATCGCGAGTTCATCGAATCCCGACCGCCGGAAACTGTGGCGAACATCCTCATCTGCCTGGTCCATCAGGCCAACTACCTTCTCGATCAGCTAAAGCGTCAGCTCGAAAGCGCGTTCCTTGCTGAAGGCGGTCTGCGCGAGCGCATGACCCGTGCTCGCCTCCACGCCCGTGCGCAGCAGCAAAAGGCATGAGACCGTTACTCCTTCTTCTCGCGCTCTCGTCCCTCGCCGCGGCGGCCGAACCAGCCGATCTCATTCTTCTCAACGCGAATGTCTACACCGCGAACGACAAGCAACCGCACGCCGAAGCCGTCGCAATCAAAGGCGATCGCATCAGCTTCGTCGGCTCGAACGCGGAGGCGCACAAGCTGGCCGGCCGAGTGATCGACCTGCACGGGCGAACCGTATTGCCCGGCCTGACCGATGCGCACTGCCACATCTTCGGCGTGGGGGAACGCGAGCTGACGCTCAATCTCGAAGGCACGCGCACGCGCGAAGCGTTTCTCGCCAAAGTGAAAGAGCGCGCCGCGACGACTAAGCCTAACGAGTGGATCACCGGCCGCGGCTGGATCGAGACCTTCTGGACGCCGCCGGAGTTTCCCACCGCGGCAGATCTCGACAGCGTCGCGCCGGGCAATCCCGTTTACCTCACGCGCGCTGATGGTCACGCCGGAGTCGCGAATAGCGCGGCGTTGAAGATCGCCGGGATCACAGCCGAGACACCGAATCCGTTCGGCGGCGAAATTCTAAGGGACAAGGCGAGCGGCGCGGCGACGGGAATGTTGGTTGATCACGCGAAGGCGCTGGTCGAGAAACACATTCCTGGCGCGACGCGTGAGCAGAAGGAAAAGGCGTTCTCAGTCGGTGCGCAGCGCGAGTTATCGCTCGGCTGGTGCGAGGTGCAGAATCCCGGGAGCGACTACGACGAAGTCGAAATCATGCGCCGCATGATCGGTAACGGCGACGTGAAGCTGCGGGTCTACAACGCCGTCTCAGGTCCGGGCGAACCGGCCGATCGTCTGCTGCGTGAAGGCGTAATTGCCGACGATCACCGTTTCACGCAGCGCACCATCAAGTGCTACGCGGATGGCGCGCTGGGCTCACGCGGCGCGGCTTTGCTCGAGAAATATTCAGACGCCGACACATCGGGCTATCTCGTGAACACGCCGGAGACTCTGTCCCGCATTTTCGAGGCAGCCTTGCGGCGCGGAATCCAGATTCAAACCCACGCCATCGGCGACCGCGCAAATCGTCTCGTGCTGGATCTATACGAAGCGGCTTTCAAACGGGTGCCGCCTAACGAGCGCAAAGTCGCCGAGCCGCGCTGGCGAATTGAGCATGCGCAGATCATTAGCGCGCCGGACATCCCGCGCTTTGCGAAACTCGGCGTCATTCCTTCGATGCAGCCGTCGCACGCCATTAGCGATTTGTTCTTCGCGCCCGCGCGACTCGGGAAGGAACGACTTGCCGGCGCGTATGCGTGGGAAACGTTGCTCAAGAGCGGCGCGATCATTCCCGGCGGCTCGGATGCACCGGTTGAACGCGGCGAACCGATGATCGAGTTCTACGCTGCAGTCGCGCGGAAAAGTCAGGACGGCTTCAGCAACGAGGACTGGCATCCCGAGCAGGCGGTGACGCGCGAGCAGGCGCTGAAAATGTTCACGAGTTGGCCGGCATTCGCCGCTTTCGAAGAGAAAGACAAAGGCTCGGTCGAAGTGGGCAAGCTTGCGGATCTGACCGTGCTCTCAGCCGACATCATGAAGATTCCGGAACCCGAAATCCTGAAGACGCGCTGCGTGATGACCGTGGTCGGCGGCGAGATTGTGTTCGCGTCTGAGAAGGGCGATTAGTTCGCGCGCGTCAACACGGCCGTCGGTAATCCGCATAACTTTGCGATTGCGGCGAAGTGTTCATCGAAGGTCACGAGCGTGGCGCGGTGGTGAAGGCAGACCGTCGCAATCAGAAGATCGAGCGCGCCGACGAGGAGACCCGAATCGGAACATTGCTGGCCCAATTGGGTGGCCTCACGCCACAGAGTAGGCTGCGTGGTGAGCAGCGGCATGGTGGCAAAGTGTCGCTCGATCAGGGAGCGCTCGTCGCGCGCGGCGCTTCGTAGCAACTCGCAGAGGACCGGCTCGCAGAGCGCAATGTCGTGCCGCAGCATCCACGGGCGGATCTGATCCTTCACGGCCGGTGGTGTTTTGCGGCGGAAGAAGTCCACCCACATCGACGTTTCGATTACCGTCGCCAAGCGTCCTTCCGATCGAGCGCGCGCAGCTTTTCGTAGCCTTTCAGCTGTGCGCTCCATTCTCCACTCATGAATTTTTCCGTCGTCGCCGCGCGCCGCCGGAGCATCAGTCCATCGAGGACTAACTTGCGGATCGCCGGACCTTTCTGTTTCGTTCCGGTGACACGTAAGACATCGCGTAGCTCCGCGTCAGACAATTCGACGGTCACTTTCATACTCGAACCTTATTAAGTCTGACGCAGGTGGTCAACGTCATGCATCCTGTGGCGGCGCGTTGCGCGAATTGATTGCGACAGCCTGCCGCTGTCATCCCATGACGCAGCTCCCCCGATTACCTGATGGCGTTGAAATCCGTGGCGAAATGCGGCCGGGCTTTGACCAAATCCTGACGCCGGAGGCGCTTGCCTTCGTCGCGAAACTGCAACGCGAATTCGGCGGGCGGCGCAAAGAAGCATTGCAGCGTCGCCACGACCGCCAGGGCGCGCTCGATCGCGGTGAGCAGCTAGATTTTCTGCCGGAGACGCAGCACATCCGCGACGGCGACTGGACCTGCGCGCCGATCCCGAGCGACCTCCAGGACCGCCGGGTTGAGATCACCGGCCCGACCGATCGCAAGATGGTGATCAACGCGCTGAACTCGGGCGCGAAGATGTTCATGGCCGACTTCGAAGACGCGAACGCGCCGACCTTTCGGAACATGATCGAAGGTCAGGTCAATCTGCGCGACGCGATCCGCCGGACGATCACGTTCAAGAACCCGGAAGGAAAAGAATATGCGCTCAAAGAGAAGGTCGCGGTACTACTCGTTAGGCCACGCGGTTGGCATTTGCTCGAGAAACACCTGCTCGTCGATGGCGAGCCGATCTCGGGCGGGCTGCTCGATTTCGGTCTCTACTTTTTCCACAACGCGAAGGAGCTGCTCGCGCGCGGCAGCGGCCCGTATTTCTACCTGCCGAAGATGGAGAGCCATCTCGAGGCGCGGATCTGGAACGACGCCTTCAAGCTCGCGCAGGATGAGCTCGGGATTCCACAGGGCACGATTCGCGCGACGGTTTTGATCGAGACAATCCCGGCCGCGTTCGAGATGGACGAGATCCTCTACGAACTGCGCGATCACTCTGCCGGTCTGAACTGTGGCCGATGGGATTACATTTTTTCCTGCATCAAGAAGTTCCGCAGCCGGCGCGACTTCCTCCTCGCCGATCGCGCGCTGATCACGATGACGACGCACTTCATGCGCTCGTATTCGTTGCTCTGCATCAAGACGTGTCATCGCCGAAACATCTTCGCGATGGGCGGAATGGCGGCGCAAATCCCGGTGAAGAACGACGCCGCCGCGAATGAGGAAGCATTTGCAAAAGTCCGCGCGGATAAGGAGCGCGAAGCGGCGGACGGACACGACGGTACCTGGGTCGCGCACCCCGGAATGGTGCAGCTCGCGATGGATGCGTTCGATCGCTTGATGCCGACGCCGAATCAGATCCAGAAGAAGCGCGACGACGTAAACGTGAGCGCGAAGGACTTGTTAGACTTCGGTCCGAGCGAGCCAATCACCGAGGCAGGCCTGCGCACGAACGTCAGCGTGGGCGTGCAATATCTCGAGTCGTGGCTCCGCGGCAGCGGCGCGGTTCCGATTTTTAATTTGATGGAAGACGCGGCCACAGCGGAAATATCACGCGCGCAATTGTGGCAATGGATTCGTCATCCCCGCGGCGTGCTGACGGATGGACGCAAAGTAACCAAGGAACTTTTCCGCACCGTGCTCGACGAAGAGATCGCGAAGGTCCGCAACGGACGCGCGAAGCTCGATCTGGCGCGTGAGCTCTTCGACAAACTGACCACGGACGATGAGTTCGTGGAGTTCCTTACTCTCCCTGGTTATGACAAACTCGACTGAGATGAACTGGCAAACTGATCCACGCTGGAGCGGAATTGAACGCTGTTACACAGAAGACGATGTGCGGCGTCTGCAAGGCAGTGTCATAATCGAGCACACCCTTGCGCGACGCGGCGCGGAGAAGCTGTGGGAGTTGTTGCACACCGAAGACTTCGTTCCGACGCTCGGCGCGCTCACCGGCAATCAGGCGGTGCAGCAGGTGAAGGCCGGGCTCAAAGCGATTTACCTGAGCGGCTGGCAGGTCGCGGCGGACGCAAATCTCGCCGGCCAGATGTACCCGGATCAAAGTCTCTATCCCGCCAACAGCGTGCCGATGGTGGTGAAGCGGATCAACCAGGCCTTGCAACGCGCAGACCAGATCGATCACGCCGAAGGCAAGAACGACATCGATTGGTTTGCGCCGATCATTGCCGACGCCGAAGCCGGTTTCGGCGGGCCACTGAACGTCTTCGAGTTAACCAAAGCCATGATCGAAGCGGGCGCGGCCGGCGTGCACTTCGAAGATCAACTCGCGAGCGAGAAGAAGTGCGGACACATGGGCGGGAAGGTTCTCGTGCCGACGCAAACCGCGGTGCGTAATCTGATCGCCGCACGTTTCGCGGCGGACGTTTCTGCGGTGCCGACTCTGGTTGTGGCGCGGACGGATGCGAACGCCGCCGCGTTGATCACGAGTGATATCGACGAGCGCGATCAGGAGTTTCTCACCGGTGAGCGAACGGGTGAAGGCTTCTATCGCGTGCGTGCCGGATTAGACCAGGCGATCTCCCGCGGACTGAGCTACGCGCCGTTTGCGGACATGGTTTGGTGCGAGACGAGCGAGCCAAATCTGAGCGAAGCGAAGCGTTTCGCGGAAGCGGTGCGCGGCCGTTATCCGGACAAGCTGCTCGCCTACAACTGCTCGCCGTCGTTCAACTGGAAGAAGAAACTCGACAGCGCCACGATCGTGAAGTTTCAGCGCGAGCTCGGCGCGATGGGCTACAAATTTCAGTTCGTCACGCTGGCTGGATTTCACGCGCTCAACTACTCGATGTTCAAACTCGCGCACGGCTACAAAGATCGCGGAATGGCCGCGTATTCGGAGCTGCAGGACGAGGAGTTCGCTGCAGAAGTCGATGGCTATACGGCGACGAAACATCAGCGTGAAGTCGGCACCGGCTACTTCGACGAAGTCGCACAAGTGATCGCCGGCGGGGAATGCTCGACGACCGCGCTGAGTGGTTCGACCGAGCAAGAGCAGTTTCATTGATGAGCACCGCCGCCGCTCCGGAAAGTGCGGCGCTGACGGACAGCCGGCTCGCGGCGTTATGCGCGGAGACGGTGCAACGTGCGTTCACCGATCTCGACGAGCAGTTTCGCGCGATCACTATCCGTGCGCGCGAGCGTTTCCTGGCGCGCGACTGGCGAAGCTCGTACGCGGACGCGAGCGAACGACTCCGGCTTTATCCGAAGGTGCTCGATGCGCTGACCCCGGAGATCCGGGACGTGATGGGCGCGCGCCTTTGCGAGCGCGGCGTCTGGACGGGAATGAAGGCGGTCTACTCTTCGTTGATCGCGCAATCACCGAAGCGCGAGATCGCGGAAAGCTTCTTCAACTCGCTGACGCGTCGCGTGTTTTCGACGGAAGGCGTTGATCAATCGATTGAGTTCGTCGACACCGATTTCGATGCGCCGCCAAGCAGTTGCCCGATGGAAGTGCGACGCACCTACGCAGACGAGTCGATTGCGGAGTTGATTCGAAGTGCGCTGACCGACCGCGCGTCGGGATTTCCGGAAGAGCACTGGAACGAGTTCGACGCGCACGTGCAAAGCGCCGCCGCGCGACTCGCCGAAGCGCTCGGCGGCGACGGCGACGCGAAGCTTGAGATGATCGGAAACGCGTTCTACCGCGGCCGTGGTGCTTACTTTGTCGGCCGCGTCACGCGCGGAGACGCGGCCTCGCAACCGATCGCGTTCTGCGTCCGTCATCAGCACGAAAGCGGGATCGACTTCGACGCGGTGCTGATCGGCGAAAACGATCTCGCGATCCTCTTCTCCTTCACCCGCGCGTACTTTCGTGTCGACTCGGAATGTCCTTACGATCTGGTGCGGCAGTTAAAAGCTTTGATGCCGCGAAAGCGGTTGATCGATCTCTACAACGCGATCGGTTATCACCGGCACGGAAAGACCGAGTTTTATCGCGATTTTGTGCGGCACCTGCGCAACTCGCACGATCAGTTCGTGGTCGCGGAAGGGACGCGCGGGATGGTCATGCTCGTCTTCACGCTGCCGAGCTACGACGTCGTCTTCAAGCTGATCAAAGATCACTTCGACTACCCGAAGGAGAGCACGCGCGAGGATGTGACGAAGCGTTATCGACTTGTCTTCGAGCACGATCGCGCGGGACGCATGGTCGAGGCGCATGACTTCGAACATCTGCGCATCGCGCGGGCACGATTCGATCCGGCCTTGCTGCGCGATCTGCATCGCGACGCCGGCTCCATCGTTCGAGTCGAAGGCGACGATGTCGTGATCGGCCAGGCCTACGTGGAGCGGCGCATCCGACCGCTCAATCTCTTCTTCCTTGAAGCAGACGCGGAGGCGGTCGCGAAAGCGGCGCGCGACTACGGGCAGTCGATCAAAGATCTCGCCGCGTCCAACATTTTCCCCGGAGATCTCCTGACCAAAAACTTCGGCGTCACACGTCACGGCCGGGTCGTCTTCTACGATTACGACGAGATCTGCTTCGTCACGGACTGTAACTTTCGCGACCTGCCGGAGCCGCAAACACCCGAGCAGGAAATGGCGGCGGAGCCTTGGTATACCGTGCGCGAGAACGACATCTTTCCGGAGGAATTCCCTTCGTTTCTGTCGCTGCCCGGTGTGGCGCGGGAGGCGTTGCTCGAGCAGCACGCAGATCTCTTCACGGCCGAATATTGGCGCGGAGTGCAGGCGCGACTTCGGCGCGGGGAAATTCCCGCAGTGTTCCCCTATCCGACGGAACGCCGATTGGACGGCAGTGCGCCCGTGAGCGCCTAACGAGTCGCCAGGTCGAAGTGCGGAGCGTGCGACGAGGAGAGCGGCTTGGAGCTGGGGCCGTTTGCTTCTTCTTGCAAGAGGCTGGCGAAGCCGGCCATCGCTGTTCCCCAGATGAGATGCGCGCCAATCAAGAGCGCGTTGCGGCGCGCAGGATGATCCTTTGCCGCCTTGAGAACGCCGACACCCGGAAGCCATCCGAGGTAACTGACCACCCACAGGAGCAGACCGGCGACGATTCCTTTGTTCAACGTCCGCGCATCGACCGCCTCATTGGCAGCACCGTAGATTGCGCCGGCCGCGCCGCCGTAGGCGAAGTGCGAAAGCAACGTCAGAGCGGATCGTGTGTCGGAGTTCATGTAACGCGACACGCCGGTCTCGCGAGCGAGCTTCATGGTGATTTCGCGAGGCGGCAGCGGATAGCGTTCGCTCATCGGAAGCCGGCGATGCCCGAGAATCATCGCGATGGTCATCGGTCCGGTCGCGACCACACCGGCGAGCAAACCAATCACAGAATTAAGCGCAGTGCGTCGTGGCGAGTTCATGATCGGCGCGCCTGGCGCCACACTTGTTTCGCGCCTCGTGTGCTGCGCACGCTTACGCCGCTGGACGACTGTCAAAAACGCTGCAGTTCAGAACCGCGACCTTCATGCTCGATACCTCAGGGCGTATCGCGACCTGGAATGCGGGCGCGCAACGTTTGAAGCTCTACGAAGCGGACGAAATCATCGGCCAGCACTTTTCTCGGTTTTATCCGGCCGCGGACATGCCGCGCGGAAACCGGATAGAACTCGAGCGGGCGATCATCGATGGCCGAGTGGAGGAGGAAGGGTGGCGGGTCCGCGCGTATCTCGATGCTGATTCAACTGCGGAAACAAGCGTAACCGAGCGGCAAAATCGTCCGCGCAATCTACGCATCCTGTTGGTCGAAGATCAGGACGACACGCGGCGAATCCTGGCCCGGCTGCTCACCCACTTCGGGCATCACACGTCAGTTGCTGTTGGCGTGAGCGACGCGTTAAACATGTTTCAGACGCAGCCGTTCGATCTGTTGCTCAGCGACATCGGCCTGCCTGACGGAACTGGCTACGACGTCATCAGTGAGATCAAACGAACCAAAGACGTGAAAGCGATCGCGCTAACTGGATTCTGGGCTGGCCGAAGACGTGCGTCGAAGCAAAGAAGCTAACTTCGACTTCCACCTCACCAAGCCGGTCGACGTCGCCGAGTGGCGCACTCTTCTGCGCAAGATCTAGGGCGCGGGGACTACTCGTAGGCGGCGGTGAGCAGGCCTTGAAGTTTCTCGAACTCAAGCGGCTTCGTCAGATAGTGGTCGAACCCAGCGCGGCGGCCGCGCTCGCGGTCTTCGTCACTCGTGCGGGCGGTGAGCGCGACCGTCTTCGCGAGTGGCTGACGCTTCCGCGCTTCGCCGACAAGATTCAGCCCATCGCCGTCCGGCAGCCCGAGATCGCTCACCAGCACGTCGAAGCGGAGGTTGTCGAGAAGTTGCACCGCGTCGTGAAAGTTTTCCGCGGCGGCGACCTCGTAACCAAAACGGGCGAGGAGCCGAGAGAGAGCGCAGCGGGTGTCGGCATGGTCTTCCACTACCAGGATGTGCACACACTCTATTCG
>JALZAD010000214.1 GCA_030948555.1 Verrucomicrobiota bacterium
TCACATATCAGAACGATAGCTACTATCGCTTGGACGATGTCTCGGTTCAGGGACCAGCAGCGGCTCCGGATTCTGGGTCAACGCTCCTCCTCGCCGTCCCCGCTCTACTTGGGGTCTGCATCCTGCACCTTCGCCGGGTTCGCCTTCAACGGGCGTAAGTCCGTAGCTGCAAAGTGACGAACGCCGTTTAGCCGTTCGCAGAACATTCTTACGAAGTCCAGTTTCGCGTCAGCGGAACTGGACTTCTTGTTTTTCTCCGTGCGCTTCGCTCGCGATTCTGTTGGTTTGACCTTGCACGATCCGATTGTTACAGATTACGCCCCATGCGTATCAAAGCCTCCCTCTGCTCGATAGTTCATCGCCTGTTGCCTGTCCTGGCCGGCGCGGCGGTATTCTTTTGCAGCTTCGAACTTAAAGCCGCGGACATTTACGACAACGGCCCGCCTGACCACGCGAACGGATTGGACATGGGCGACTCTGTAGAGGCGGACGATTTCCCCGCAACAGAAGCCATTCGTTTCGACGGAGTAAAGTTTTGGGACTTTGAAGCAGCGGGAGCGTTTGCCGGTGTTGTCACTTGGCAGATCTACGCAAACGACGACAGCAACATTCCTGGCCGGCTCATCGCCGGCGGCGTTTCGATGAACCTTTTGCACGTCGACACCGGAAGGATCTCTTTTTCGTTTCACGAGTATGTCAATGACTTCAGTGTCACTCCGCTCTACCTGCGTCCGGGCACTTATTGGCTCGGCTTGCACAACGGTACGCTCGATCAAGTCTCTCCGCTGACTGTGTTCTGGGAAAACACGAGCGGCACCGGTATACGGTCGAGTTATTACCGGACGCCGCCGTATCTCGGGCCTTGGATCAGCAACAGCTATCCGGGTTTCCCTCAGTTCGCATCTGAGTTCGCTTTTCGAATTCAGGGCGTGCCGGCGCCAACAATTACAAGCTGCGTGATGGCCAATGGGCTGCCGCGCATTCGTTTCAAAACCGCAGAGGGTGAAACGTATCGGGTGGTGTACAAAGACGATCTTAGGACGGCCAGTTGGCTGATTCTGGATGGTGCGGAATCAATCTCCGGCACCGGCACCGTCGTCGAAGCGACTGACCTTGATCCGCGCGCAAAAGACCTTCCACGTCGCTTTTACCGAGTCGAAATGCTTTAGCTACGAGCTGGGCAAAAAGATGCTTGTCTAACGGAGCCTAGATACGTAGAAGAGTAGGAGCGTTCATCCCCAAGTCTCAATCCATGAAAATTCGTCAACTCCCCTTCCTCCATTATTCCTCTTTGTCCGCGTCAGCGCTTTTCAGCGCAGCAGTCTTGCTTGCGGCTACTTTTTGGTTCGCGAGCAGCTCCACAGCAACGCCCGGACTCTGCCAAGTCTGTCACAAACGGACCCAAACTTTCACCTTCCAGTGCAATAGCGTTCAGTACGCCGGACACAAAGGTCATGGCGATCCAGACGGGCCATGCCAGCCGACGCCCATCGCGGATGACGGCGGAGGCAAGGTGATTGCGCCGGTCGATACCACAGTAACAAACTCCGGCGGCGCCCTCACAACCGGCGGTAACAACTAGCTCGTTCGCTCCCCAGGCAGACGCGGTTCGCGCCGAGCAGGAGCCATCAGCATCGCGCCTGCACAATCCTGCTGATGCGGGCGCTTCGCGGCAGCGCTAAGTTCGGCGCTGCTGTTCTCGTTCTTGCAGCTCTGGGCTATCTCCAGACGCTGAATTACGAGAAAGACCTTTTGGCTTCGCTCGAAGCCTACCTTGCGATTGGACTAGCCACGATTCTTGCGCTCGTGGTGAGCCGCGACAGATCGCCAGCGAACCTTTCCTGTCTTGCAACGGCGGCATTGTTTTTCGGCTACATTATCGCACGAGCGATCACATCGGCCGCACCGTACGCCGCGCGTTTCGATCTGTACCTGGCGGTTGGCACCCTTGTCACGTACGCGCTGTTTGCATCCGCTTTCACCAGTTCACAAATCCGTGTCGCCGTTATCTCAACGCTTCTCGCGTTCGGTGCGATTCATGTTCTCGTCGGCGTCGTACAAGCTGGGTTCGGCGAGAATCTGTCGATGCTGATGCCGTCGCTTGCGGACTTCCGCACGAAGGAACGCGGAACAGGATTTTTTGTCGATCCTGATCACCTTGCTGGTCTTCTTGAGCTCGTCGGGGCGTTGGGATTAGGCGTTGCCTCTTGGAGTCGGCGCCCCGCATGGGTGCGGGTACTCCTCGGCTACTTGACGATCGTCTGTTATTTCGGCCTGGTTCTAACTGGCAGCCGTGGCGGTTATCTTGGTGCACTCGCCAGCATCCTCACCTTCATCCTGCTCAGTCTCACGATTGTGGTTCGGGCGAGCAGCCGTTCACTCGTGCGAACAGCGGGCACTGGCCTTCTTCTGGTTGTAATCGCCTCCGCGGCCACTTGGTTTCTCGTGCAAAAGAACGCGATGATATCCAGCCGCGTAGATGCACTATTTACCGTTGACCCGGAGCGGCCCCAGCTATGGCAAGCCGCCGTCGAGCAATGGAAGCTGGACCCAACTTTCGGCACCGGCGGCGGCACATACCCTTTCTATGCTCGTCAACTTCGAGCCGGATCGATGGAGGACGAACCCAGCGACGTCCACAACGATTACCTGCATCTGCTTTGCGAATACGGTGTGGTTGGCGTGCTTGCCTTCGGCGCGTTTTTCTTTGCGCATGCCCGTCACGCGTGGCGGGTCTTTGCCGCAATAGGTCCCAGGCGCGTCGCACAAGGAGGATTACTCTCGAGCGATCGCGTTGCGCTGACGATCGGCGCGTTCGCGGCCATGGCCGCCTATGCAGTTCATTCCGCGGTCGATTTCAACCTCCACATCCCTGCGAATGCACTGATCGCAGCGTGCATCTTCGGCATGCTGGCAAATCTTGGACGCCTTCCGCATTTGGAAGCAATGGCAGACGAAGCAAAGCGTATGCGCACGTTTCGCCTCTTATCAGCGGGCCTCGCTGCGATCCTCATCATCCAGGCAGCACGGCTCATTCCGGGCGAATACTACGCTGAGCAGGCTCGCGTTGCCTTGCGCGACGAGAACCCTAACTTCGCCATCGCCCTCGCCCGACAAGCCCTCACATACGAGAAGCGAAACCCGAACATCTACTTCTACCTAGCGCGAGGTCTCAGTGCGCTTGCGTTCTCGAGCACCGATCCTGGCGAACAGAACGATCTTTATGAACGCGCCGTTGTCATCTACGACCAGGCTCGCCGATTAGCACCCTTAGACGGCACCTATCCGTTAGACATCGCGTTCCTCTACGACCGGCTTGGTCGATTCGAAGAAGCAGAATGGATGTATTTCCTGGCGCACGAACGCAACCCGCACTCCCCCACGGTCGCCGGTCTATACCAGTCTCACCTGGAAGCTTGGGAGAGCGGCTCAACTGCCATCACACCCTAGACCCATAGCGCCCGATCAAAGGTCCGGTACTGGATCGCTTCGCTGACGTGTTCTGACGTGATTTCTTCTCTGCCCGCGAGATCCGCGATCGTGCGCGAGACTTTTAGAATGCGATCGTAGGCCCGCGCGCTGAGGTTCAACTCCTGCATCGCGATTCGTATCAACTCCTGCGATTCTTCGCCTAACGAGCAATGCTGCTTGATGTGCCGCGTGCCCATGCGCGCGTTGCAGTTGATCTTCGCATCGGTCTTGAAGCGTCCTTGTTGTCGCTCACGCGCGGCGATCACCCGCTCGCGAATGTGCACCGAAGCCTCCTCCTGACGCGTGCTCGCGATGTCGCGATACTCGACCGCCGGGACTTCGATATGGAGATCGATGCGATCGAGCAACGGCCCCGAGATGCGTTGGCGATAACGCTGCACTTGCAGGGGACCGCAACGACACTCGCGCTTCAAGTCTCCGAAATAACCGCAGGGACAAGGGTTCATTGCACCGACCAACATGAACTCCGACGGAAACGTCACGCTTCCCGCCGCGCGCGACACCGTCACTCGCCCGTCTTCCAGCGGCTGCCTCAACACCTCGAGCGTCGAGCGTTTGAACTCCGGCAGCTCATCGAGAAATAAGACGCCGTGATGCGCGAGGCTCACTTCGCCGGGAGTCGGAATTGCAGAGCCGCCTAACAACCCAACATCCGAGATCGTATGATGCGGCGCGCGGAACGGCCGCGTTGAAACGAACGCCTGCTCCGGGCTCAGCATGCCCGTGATGCTGTGGATCTTCGTGCTCTCGATAGCCTCCTCCAGCGACATCGGCGGGATGATCGTCGCCATCCGTTTCGCGAGCATCGACTTCCCCGATCCGGGCGGGCCGATCATGAGAAGATTGTGCCCGCCCGAAACCGCTACTTCGATCGCGCGCTTCACGTGCCCCTGCCCTTTCACGTCGCTGAAATCGAGCTCGAACGTCTGATGCTTCGCGAAGAAATTTGTCAGGTCGCCGCGCGTCGCCTGCAGCTCTGCTTCGCCTCGGAGAAACGCGAAGGTCTCGCGTAGATTGCGCACGCCGTAGACATCAATGCCGTTGACCATGGCGGCTTCGGGCGCATTCGCTTCGGGAACAAACAACGCGCGCTTACCTCGGCGACGCGCCTCCAGTGCAACGGGCAAAACACCCTTCACCGGACGCACCGCTCCGCTCAACGCTAACTCGCCGACAAACGCGTAATCCTGCAGCGTTTCACACTCGAATTCCTCCGCCGCGACGATCATCCCGAGTGCGATCGGCAGATCGAAGCTCGGCCCTTCCTTCTTCGTATCGGCCGGCGCGAGATTGATCGTCGTTCGTCCGTGCGGCCAAAAGTAGCCGCTGTTCGTGATCGCGGTTGTCACGCGATCGCGGCTTTCCTTCACCGCGGTGTCCGGCAGGCCGACGATGATGATGTGCGGGTCGCCGCGTCCCGCGTTTACCTCGATCTCGACCTCGTAAGCGTCGACGCCGTAGACGGCCGCGGAATAGATCTTGGCCAGCATCGCGTGGCCGAAAGTGTCAGAGAAGCTCGGGCAGGAAAAGGTGCAAATCGCCCACACTCGCTTGAGCGCTTGAAACTCAATACTCGAACTCCGGATGCGCGAGCTTCGCGATTGCGTTCAGCAAGTCCGCAGTTTCGACCGACTTCGCATGACGGTGATCGGCGCACCAGCAGATGTCCTGTGGATCGTAGAATTCATTCGTTAGGCCGATAAAACGCGAGCGCCTCGAGCGGTTCGAGCGGGCCTTCCGCTTGCGCTTCGATCGTCGCCGGCTTCTTCGTTGCGTCCGTGCGCAAGCTCTTCACCGGCGGCAGGACTTCACGGAACGTGATGCCGTAGATGTCCCAAATCGTCAGGAACAAGCCGCAGACAAGCGGGCCAATGATGAAGCCGATCGGGCCGAACAGATCCAAACCGCCAAGCGTGCCGACGAGAATCAGCAGGTCCGGGATTTTCGAATCCGCGCCGACAAGCATCGGGCGCAGGATCGGGCCGATCACGAGCGTGCCCTTGATCGTGGCGCGGTGATCGACGTCATCAGGTGGAGCACGCGTCGCTCGTCGTCGTCGTTCAGCGGCGTGTAGTAGAAGGCCACGCCGCCGCGAGGAAAAGCAACGACACCAGCACGACGAGCAGGAGCATGAACCCTGTGCGGAAGCTGGCGCCGCTGATGTTTGGTCGCTCCATGTATAAGACGATCGCTCGCGATGCGGCATCGGTTGTCTGTAATTCGGAGACTGGTTTACTAGCTGCTCAATCGTGACGCGACCGCTCTTCCTCTTTGCGCCCGGTGCAGGTGCCTCGTCTGCGCACCCATGGATGCGGCGTTGGACGATGCTTCTGGCGACGATCGGGAACGTGCAGACCTTCGACTACGGCTACATCAAGGAAGGGAGAAGGCGTCCCGATCCGTTGCCGCAATTGATCGCCGCACATCGCGCGGCTCTCGAAAACGCGCGCGAGAGAAATGCCGGTCCCGTCGTCCTCATCGGCAAAAGCATGGGAGGACGCGTCGGCTGCCATCTGTCGCTGCAAGAGCGCGTGAGTGCGGTGATCTGCCTCGGTTATCCGCTCTGCGGAGGCGGCGATCCGACGAAGCTGCGCGACAAAGTTTTACGCGAGCTGACGACGCCAATTCTGTTCGTGCAAGGAACCCGCGATCCGCTGTGTCCGCTCGATCTGCTCGCAAACGTGCGCCAGGAGATGGATGCGCCTAACGAGTTGTTCGTGGTCGAAGGCGGCGACCACTCGTTAGGCGTATTGAAGAAACAGGAGCCGCAGGACGCCGCCGACGCGCGTATTCTGGAGGCGATCGGTCATTTCGTCGCGCGGCGCACCTGATGGCGAAACAACAACAGCAGGTCACAGTCGACGGACGCGAGCTGACGATCTCGAACGTCGAGAAGCTCTACTTTCCGGAGAGCGGGTTCACGAAGGGGGAAGTCGTCGCGTTCTACAGCGAAATCGCTGATGCGATCCTTCCGCACCTCCGCGATCGGCCGCTGACTCTGAAGCGTTATCCGGAAGGGATAAACGCGGAGCACTTCTACGAGAAGAACGCGCCGAAGTACAAGCCCGATTGGGTTGAGACGTTCGCCGTTCCGCGCACGGAACGCGAAGGCGACATCAACTACGTCCTCTGCAACGATCGCGCGACGCTCATCTGGGCGACGAACCTGGCCGACATTGAAAAACATGTCCTGCTAGCGCGCGCGCCGAACCTCGATCAGCCGACCTCCATCGTGTTCGACCTCGATCCCGGTGAGCCGGCCGGGATGATTGAATGCGGCGAGATCGCGCTGCACCTGAAGAAAGTATTCGAGGCGTGGGGACTCGAATCGTTCGTCAAAGTTTCCGGCTCGAAGGGGCTGCATCTCAGCGTGCCGCTGAATTGCGAGACGAGCTACGAGGTGACGCAGCCGTTCGCCAAGACCGTCGCTGAGCTGGTCGCGCACGAGATGCCGAAGCGCGTCGTCTCGGAGATGTCGAAGAGCATTCGCGGCGGGAAGGTGTTCATCGATTGGAGCCAGAACTCCGATTTCAAAACGACCGTCTGCGTCTACTCGATGCGCGCGAAAAGCGTGGAGCCGTTCATCTCGATGCCGGTGACGTGGAACGAGCTCGCGCGCGCGGTGAAACGGAAGGACGCGAAGCGGCTGAGCTTCACGCCTGACGCGGCGATCAAGCGCATCGCGAAGGAAGGCGACCTCTTCGAGCCGGTGCTGAAGTTGAGACAGGAACTGCCGAGCGCGTTCACCAAAGCGCTGGCCGCGGGACCGAAACCGAAGCTGAGCCGCTGGCCGCGCAACGACAAGCGATCGACCCGGCCTAACGACAAGTCACTGCGCGAATACGCGGCCAAGCGCGAGTTCACGCGTACGCCCGAGCCAGCCGCGAGCGCGCCTGCGCCTAACGAGAGCAAGGGCAAAGGCCCGCATCGATTCGTCATTCAAAAGCACGCGGCCAGTCATCTGCACTACGACTTCCGGCTCGAGATGCAGGGCGTGCTGCGTTCCTGGGCGGTGCCGAAAGGTCCGCCGACCGAGCTGCGCAAATCGCGCCTCGCGATGCATGTCGAAGATCATCCGCTCGATTACGGCACGTTCGAAGGCACCATTCCGCCGGGGAATTACGGCGCGGGCACGGTGATGCTGTGGGACGAAGGCGTTTATCAGGACATCACGGGCAACGACGCGGCGGCGTTTCACGCCGGCAAAATGCACATCGTGATGCAGGGCCAGAAGCTGAAGGGCGAATGGATCCTGGTGAAGGACAAACGCGAGCCGGAGAGCAATCGCTGGCTCCTCATCAAAGCGGGCGAATCGATGAAGCCGTTCACGCCGAAGCTCGACGACAAGTCGGCGACGACCGGCCGCACGATGGCGCAGATCGCGAAGGACAATGATGCGCAGTGGCAAAGCAATCGTCCGCCGACGACAACGAAGCGCGCCCCTAAAGCGTCGCCCGCGCAAAAGCCGCGATTTGTCGAACCGATGAAGTGCAAGCCAGTGACAGAGTTGCCTAACGAGTCGAATTGGACGTTCGAGATCAAGTTCGATGGCTACCGCTGCATCGCAGTGAAAGAAGGCGAGGACGTGCGGCTCTTCTCGCGCAACGAGAACCTGCTCAATGATCGCTTCCCGAATGTCGTCGCGGCGCTCCGCGAATTGCCCGGCGAATTCGCAATCGATGGCGAGATCGTCGCGCTCGACGAACAAGGCCGGCCATCGTTCCAGCTGCTGCAGAACAATCTCACGCGCCCGCTCGACGTTTTTTTCTACGCCTTCGATTTGCTGAATCGCGACGGCCAGGAGCTCTTGCTCGAGCGAATCGAACGCCGCCGCGAGTTGCTCGATAACTTGTTAGGCAAAGTCGGCGATCCATTGCGGCGTTCGCCACTTCTGGAAGCGCCCGCCCATCAGGTGCTCGACGCGGTGCGGAAACTTGGGCTCGAGGGCGTGGTCGGGAAGCGCGGCGGTTCCATCTACGAACCGGGCGAGCGCTCCGGCGCGTGGATCAAACAGCGCACGAACGCCGAGCAGGACTTCGTGATCGGCGGATACAAACCGGGCACGCGCGGTTTCGATTCCTTGCTCGTCGGCGTTTACCGCGGCAACGAACTGATCTTCGTCGCACGAGCGAAGAACGGTTTTGTTCCGCGGCTCCGGGAGGAAATCTTCGCGAAGTTCAAAGGGCTCGAGGCGAAGGAATGGCCGTTTGCGAATCTGCCGGAAAAGAAAGGAGCGCGGCGCGGTGATGCCTTGACGGCGGAGAAGATGAAAGAATGCCGCTGGTTGAAACCGAAGCTGGTCTGCCGCGTGTCGTTCGTGGAATGGACCGACGCCGGCAACCTGCGCCACGCCAACTTTGTCGCCATGCGCGACGACGCCGATCCGCGCGACGTCGTGCGCGAAACCTAAGCGTTACGGACCGAGCGACTGTCCGGC
This sequence comes from Verrucomicrobiota bacterium, assembly GCA_030948555.1. Classification (GTDB taxonomy): domain Bacteria; phylum Verrucomicrobiota; class Verrucomicrobiia; order Chthoniobacterales; family UBA10450; genus JACCTI01. Next base: position 8,930 of record JALZAD010000214.1, read on the forward strand.
GTTCCGGCGCGCGATCGTGGCATCGGCGCTGTTGATCGTGCCGTCCGCATTCACGTCGGTCCGGAAGTTGTTCGCGCCCGCAAGCTGCCCGGAGTTGTTGCGCGTCTGCGTCGCGTCAGCCGCGTTCACCGCGCCGTCGCCGTTCGAATCACCGACCAGCACCGGCACGGTGATCGTCGCCGTCCCGGTGGTCGTTCCGTCGTTCACGCCATTCAAGGCGAGCGTCAACGTGCCGACTTCAGGCATGCCGCTGAGATTGATCGTTACCTGATTACCGCTCGCAGAGACGCTGCCGACGGTCGCGCTTCCAGAAACAACACTCGCGCCCGAGACGGCAGAAATCGCGTTCGGGAATGTGACGATGATCTGGTAATTGCCGGATGCTCCGCCGCTGCGGCATTCGGTCGCGGATGATCCGTTTTGCGCGAGCGGAATATCGAACGTCCCCGCGGCGCCATGCGTCTTGCGCGATACGACATCGGTGAACGTGACCTGCGCCGGATCGAAGACGTAACCCTGCGCCACGTCGATCACGTTGAAGAGGGATCCGCCGATGCCGCCGCTTGAAGGCACCGTGTTCGCCGGTTGGGGCAAGGTCATCGTGCTGGCCGTTACCTCGTGCAGGCGGTTATCGATCGCGCCGCCTTCGCTCACATTCGAAAGCGGGACGTAGATCACGATGCTCCCATTCGCGCCGAGCGTGGACTGGCAATTCGACGCGGGGAGCGCGGCGGTACCGGGATAGGTCAGCGCCACACCGCCGCCCACGAGCGTGGCGGCGTTTTCCCCGTAGAAACACTGGATGGCTGCGCCGTTCGTCGACTCTGCGTAGACGTGGAAGTTCTTTCCGCCGTTCACGTCCGTCGTGGAAGGGACGAGCCACTGCGTGTTCCAGATCAATGTCGTATCGGGATCCTGCGCGGTAGTCGGAGGAAGCGTGAGATTGTTCAGCCGCATCTCGACGCGATAACACGGAGCTGCCGGCGAGCAGGGCGCCGTTGTCACCTTGGTGATGTTCGATTGCACGACGTCGAGCTGCGGAATATTCGCGCTGCTCACGCCGTTCTGTTCGAACTTGCCGTCGCCCGGCGGATCGCTAACCGCGTTGAACGGCGTCAGCCCCGGAATGCTGAGCGGCGAAGATGCGGCGAGCAACCCGGGCCCGCCATTTTGCCGGACAAACATGCCGTGCGGCGCGAAGGCTTCTGTGATGTTATTCGAGTCGGCATAGCCGATCTCGGCCTCGCCGCGCCCGCCCATGCGCAACTGTATGAAGTCGCCCAGGCTGCGATCACCATTTTGGCCGCCGATCAACGTCTGAATGCTGCCGCGATGCACGAAATGCTCGCTGGCCTGCACCGGCGCGGTGAAGGTGGGCACGGCAGCGTGGCCATTGAGCGTCTGCACATACCAAACGCTCCAGGCGCAGCTCGCGGGACAGGAGTCCGGGCCGTTCGATGGAAACGTCGGTGCGCCGGGTGTGCCATACCACGCGATCCCGACGCGGCCATCATCGCCTGCGGCGATCCAGGCGAAGACGTTGGTGTGCAGCGTACCGACTGGTGAGCCCGAGGTATTGATCGTGATCGGCGCGGCCCACGTGTTCCCCTGGTCGGTCGAGTAGGTGTATTTGAGAATGGTATCGCCAGTGACCTGGCCGCTGCCGTTGATCGGCGCCTGTTCCCAGACCGCGTAGAGATTGCCGGCCTTATCGATCGCCATGGTCGGAAAATCGCCGCCGGTTTTGTTTGTCCCGCCGAGATTGGCCACCGGCAGGTCGACACAGTTCATCCCGCTCGGATCACTCACGTTCGCGACCGGTGGCCCGAAGGCGACAGGGAAACAGCGACCAATGAGAATTCGGTTCAGGAGTGCATCGTCGTGGATGACAAAGATGTGCTTCACCGCTGCCGGCAAAGTGGTGTAGCCGCCGCTGCCATTTGGCTGGCCTAAGGTAGTCGCGACCGGGCTGATCTCGTTGTTGCCCATGATACCTTCATCACAGCCGACCTGTGACGTGATCTTGTTTGCGGGCGCAAATTGAACTCCCGCGTCCTGCGGCGCGCCGATCGGCGAGCGATACATCACGAGAATGTTCTGCCCCAGGTTGGTAGGCGCGCCGCACGGGCCGGGGCTCTGCGCGACTTCGTCGTTTGTCAGATAAATGCTGCCGCCCGCCAGCGGATCGCCGTCGATCGCATACCATTGCCGATCGACCACCGTATCTGGCACGCCGGTGTTGCTGCAGGTAAAGGTGGCGCCGAAATCGTCAGAGCGCGCAGTGCTGAAATTTGCCAGTGTGAGATCGCAGAAGTAAACGCGACCGGCATTGTCGACCGCCAGCTCGGTATCGCCGCCGCCGCCGCAGAGCGTGACCTTTCCTTCGAGCGCCGTCGCGTTCGGCACCCACTTGAACGTGCGACCGGCGTCGAGCGAGCGCCAGATCCAGCTCGTGTTGGCTGAGAGCGTGCCGGGAGCGCTCGTGTACATGCGGTTCGGATTTGACGGATCAACCCGGAGATCCTGCTCAAACCCGACGCCTTGGATTCCACTGATGATGGGATGACCGAACGTGGGAGCGCTCGGCAGGATGATGCCGTCAGGCACCACGGGCGGTGCGATGCGTTCCTCCTGGAAGGTGGTTTGCACGTTCGTGCGCGGTGCGAGCGGCTGTTCAATCGCGAGGCGAAGCGGCTTCGCCTTTGGGCTTGTACCGGTGACGGCAACAAACGCGAGCGCGGCAGCGCACGAACAGAAGAGAACGGCGAGAAGGAGACGGGGGAACTTTCTCATATATTTATTGTGCCTGCTGACGGTGCGGGCTGTCGAGGACGAGCAGAATTGCTCGATCTACCGGCTTGCGGGGCGGCGCCCTGCGGCACGATGTTGCGCGCTCATGTACTGCTCTCTTGCGTTCGTCACTACGCTTCTCGCCCTCCTCACGACAGCCCACGCTCAGCTAAGTGATGACTTGAGTGGAATGTTGCGCTGGCGGAACGTCGGCCCGCATCGCGGGGGCCGCGTGCGCGCGATCTGCGGAGTGCCTTCGCAGCCGCACACCTTTTATATGGCGCAGGTGAACGGCGGCGTTTTTAAAACGAACGATGCCGGCCGGACATGGCAGCCGATCTTCGATGATCAACCGACCGGATCCGTTGGCGCGATCGCCGTCTCCATTTCCCATCCGGACATCGTCTACGTCGGCAGCGGCGAAGGCTTGCATCGACCTGATCTCTCGGTTGGCGACGGCATCTACAAGTCGACCGATGCCGGGAAGACCTGGGCGCATCTTGGCTTGCGCGACGCGCAGCAGATCGCGCAGCTCGCGGTCGATCCGCAGAATCCGGAGCGGCTCTTCGTTGCGGTCGCAGGGCATCCGTATGGGCCTAACGAGGAGCGCGGCATCTTCCGTTCGGTCGATGGCGGCAAGACGTTCGAGAAGGTCCTCTACAAAGACGAAAACACGGGCGCGTCCGACGTGCAGATCGATTCGCGCAATCCGCAGATTGTTTACGCCGGGCTTTGGGAATCACGCGAAGGCCCGTGGGAAAACAGCAGCTGGAGCGGAACGGGCGGCGGCATCTTCAAGTCGGTCGACGGCGGCACAACCTGGACGCAACTGCACGGCGGTCTGCCGGACGGAATTGTGCAGGCGAATCTCGCGATCGCGCCGAGTGCGCCTAACGAGTTGTTCGCGGCGGTCCGCGGGATGTCGCGGTCTGATCTGTATCGCTCGAGCGACGGCGGTGAATCGTGGCGCAAGATCACGGAAGATCAGCGGCCGGCCGCTGGCATCGGCGGCGGCGAACTGCCGGTGCCACGCTTCGATCCGAAAGACCCGAACGTGGTTTATTCCGCGAGCGTGGTTTGTTGGAAATCGACGGATGGCGGCGTGACGTGGACGGGTTGGCGCGGCGCACCCGGTGGCGACGATTACCAGAACGTTTGGATCAATCCGAACGACACCAGCATTATCCTGCTGGCGAGCGACCAAGGCGCGATCGTGACCCTAAACGGCGGGCAAACCTGGAGCTCGTGGTACAACCAATCGACCGCGCAGCTGTATCACGTCAGCGCGGATAACGCGTTTCCGTATCGGCTCTACAGCGGGCAGCAGGAAAGCGGGTCGGTCGGGATCGCGAGCCGCGGAAACGACGGCGCGATCACCTTTCGTGACTGGCATCCGGTTGCGGCGGAGGAATACGGCTACGTCGTCGC
>JALZAD010000186.1 GCA_030948555.1 Verrucomicrobiota bacterium
CTGGTGCCGTTCCTACCCGCGGCGCCGACGATCGACGACAGCGGCTTGCCTAACGAGTCGTCTGGACCTGTCGCGCAGGCGCCTTATGGCAGCGCGAGCATCCTGACCATCTCCTGGATGTACATCCGCATGATGGGCGGCGAAGGTCTCACGGAAGCCACGAAGATCGCGATCCTGAATGCTAACTACATTGCCAAGCGGCTCGATCCGTATTTTCCGGTGCTCTACAAAGGCAAGCACGGCACGGTCGCACACGAGTGCATTGTAGATCTGCGGCAATTCAAGAGCGCCGGCATCGAAGTGGAAGACGTCGCGAAACGGCTGATGGATTATGGCTTCCACGCGCCGACCGTTTCGTTCCCGGTCGCTGGCACCATGATGATCGAGCCGACCGAGAGTGAATCGAAAGACGAGATCGATCGCTTTTGCGAAGCGATGATCGCGATCCACGCCGAGATCCAGGAGGTGGCTAGCGGCAACGCGGACAAGCAGAACAACGTGCTGAAACACGCGCCTCATACGGCCGCGCAAGTCACGTCCGACACATGGGATCGGCCCTACACGCGCGAGCGCGCGGCTTACCCGGCGGGGTGGACGCGCGAGGCGAAGTTCTGGCCGGCCGTGGCGCGCATCGACAACGTCTACGGTGACCGCAATCTCTTCTGCTCGTGCGTGCCGATGGGCGGCTTGCCGGAGTAAGCTACAGCTCAACCGCGGTGTGACCGCCTACGGAACTGAGCAAGCGCTCAGACGTGTCCGACTGATTGATCGCGGAACAGCAGAAGCTTGTCATCCTGAGCCAGCGAAGACTGGGAAGGATCTCACCCATTGATGAGCATGGTTCGCCTGCCAATTGATACGCAACGCGCTCGCCTAGGTGGTTGCTGTAACCACGCTCGCGCACGTATCGCGAGTCGGTGAGGTCCCTCGGCGTCTTCGCGCCTCGGGATGACGACGAAAAAGGCCGCGCCTCACAGCGCGGCCTTTCTTGTTAGATAGTTAGTGCGCTTAGGTGTTCTCGGAGGCGAGCTCCGGTGTCGAAAGACGGCTCGGCACCATCCGTAGACCTGTGCCAGTCGTGACTTCCTGTGACTCTTCGCCTGCTTCGTGATACTCGGCATCGCCGTTCACCTGCCAGAGATCATAGAGCTTCGTATCGGCGAGGATGTTCTCCACGCAGAGCATCGCGGTCATCATGGCGTGATCCTGGTTGTTATACTTGTGCATGCCATTGCGGCCGACCAGGTGCAGGTTCGGGAAACGTGTCTCGAGTTCTTCGCGAACCGTGTTCACGTGCTTCGCGTAGTCGTCATCGTAGACGGGATAGGCTTTCTTCTGGCGCACGACAGTGCCGTCGAGAAGATCGCCTTCTTTCGCCAAGCCGATCTGAATTAGCTCCTTCTTTGCCAGCTGGATGAGCTGCTCGTCTGTAGAATCCCAGAGGCCATCGTTCTCGAAGCAGAAATACTCGAGGCCGTAGCAGGCGAGCTCTGGATCTGGAACCATCTCCGGCGACCAGGAACGGAAGTTCTGGATGCGGCCAACCTTCACGCTTGGATCGTGGATGTAGATCCAGTTATCGGCGAAGGCGTCGCGGTTCTTCAGGATCAACATGACCGTGAGAAAGTCGCGATACTTAAGACTATTCGCCGCATGCTTCGCGTTCTCGGACACGCTCGGCTGAATTCCGTTAACCAACTCACGCATCGGGGCGGAGGAAATGACATGCTCGGATTCGATCGTTTGAACGTCACCAGCCTGATCCTTATAACGCAGCGTCCACGTCGCACTCGTCGCATCGTAGTCGCAGCCGACGACTTTCGCGCCCATTTCGATGTTACCACCAAGCGCCTTTGTCTTTCGCGCGCACTCTTCCCACATCATACCCGGACCTTTGCGCGGGTACTTGAAGCAGTTGATCAAAGTCTTAATGACCTGGTTCGGATCCTTTGGTTGCTTCTTCGGTAGGAGTGCGTTTTTAATCGCGCTGCCTAACGAGAGACCTTTGATCCGCTGCGCGGCCCAGTCGGCTGAGATCTCTTTGCAAGGAATGCCCCAAACCTTCTCGGTGTAGCTCTTGAAGAAGGTATTGAAGAGACGCTTGCCGAACTGATTTGTGACCCAGTCTTCGAAATTGGTTGGGTTCGGGATCGGGAATAGCCGCGCTTTCCCGTAGGAAAGGACGCAGAGGATCGACTTTATGACGCCGAGCTTCATCAGCGCCTCGAACGCCTTCAGCGGGTAGGAGAAGAACTTGCCGCCGTAGAAAATGCGCGAGGAGCGCGGGCGATCCAGCATGTCGTTAGGCAGGATCTCGTTCCAGAAGTCGTTAACCTCTTTTGACTTCGAGAAGAAGCGATGCCCGCCGATGTCAAAGTGAAATCCTTTGTAGGTGGCCGTGCGCGAGATTCCGCCAACGTAAACCGGATCTGCCTCCAGGACGGTGACGTCCACGTTGTTTTTCGAAAGCAGATAAGCCGCGGTTAAGCCGGCCGGTCCTGCGCCAATGATTGCTACGTTTGTTTTCATGTTTAGTTAAGCCACCCAGTCTCCCCTGGTAAAGTTCCATACCCACCACCCTTGGAGGCCAAGCCCAGCCGTGCAGAGAAGCCCGAGCACTGCCAATCCGATCGCACGCCAACGGACCGACGGGGCGGGAAGGTGAGCGAAAAAGTGCATAAACGCCAGCACGATTAATACATGCGCGCAGAACTGGTATCGCAGCATGCTTTCCATCTGGACGGAAGCGACGCCGCTGACAGCGATGTAGTAGGTAATAAATGCGACGGCGTAGAAGCCAATGCGTGTCTGCCATTGCGTCCGCAGACGAAGCGCCGGAAGCAGCTCGCAAAGTGCGACCGCGACGAAAAGAAGGCCACCCACGGTCATGGTCATCTGGCTCCACTGCGTGGGATCGTCGAGGGGTGGCAGCAACCAGCGGTAGCTCTCGAGCTTGAAGACCGCGAGGTAATCAGGCCGGATGTCCCAACCCGCCTGCTGGGTAAGCATGTAAACGTCCCAGTGTCCCCAGCGCAGCTGGCAATAGAGGAAGAACCCAAGCGCACCCAGCATTGCGACCAAGGAGAGGATCGCCGGACCGGCATAATGGCGGAACCAACCACGAACATCCCGCAGCTGCTCGAAACCGCCCTCAAATAGTGCTCTCATTGCGGGATACAACGCACATGGGATGCCAACGATGCGAGTTGCTGACATGACAAACCCGTGGGCCGCGGCGAGAACTTTGGCCGTGCGGCCTTCGGCGCCGGTCCAGTAGATGAAGCCGAGCAGCGCGCAGAGGAAAAGTGATTCCGAGTAGCCGGCGATGAGGAAGAACGCGGTCGGATGCGCCAGAACCGCGACCGCTCCGGCTGCCTGCGCCAGCCGGGAGAGCTCCCAACGCGCCGCCAGAAGAAAGAAGTAAGTCCAGAACCCCCAGGCCGCGACTTGCGCCGTGATCAGGAGCGAGACGTAGATCGGCAGCCCGGTCGCGTGATGGAGTGCGCCCGCGATCGATGGAAATGCCGGAAAGAACGCAACGTTCGAAACCTCCATCATCTTGTGCTGAATGGGCGGGAGGATCGTGTTGTAGCCGCGCTCGATGATATTCGCGAACCAGTAGCTGTCGTGCTGGACCAGCGTCTCGTAGCGGTAACGCAGCGGCCCTTCCGGCGCGATCAGAACGACGGCCACGAAGATCTGCAGCATGGTGAAAGCGAGCCCAAGCAGAACCGAGCGGAGCGCATTCGACTTCCGGGGCACCGGTTTGCCTTCCAGGGTCGGGATGAATGCCGGCTCCTCCACGAACTGGCGAGGACGGACGGCAGTTTCCGCGCCTGCGGAACGAAACTGCACCATCGTCGGGAGCTGGACGCCGGATTCCATTACGGCTGCTTTGGACGCGGCCTTAAGGGGTTTATTCGCGTCGTGAAGCGCTCTTTTTCCAGAGCGACCTGGCGCCTCTTCGGAAGCGATCTGTCCTCGACTAAAAACCATATGAATCCATTTTCGAAACTGCCGCCATTCGCGAAGAGACTGGCAACCTCCTCGTAATCGTCGATACCCCGAAAGCCAGCCGGAACAAGTTTGCCTGGAACGAAGAACGCGTGCTCTTTGAGCTCAGCGGCGTTCTACCTGCAGGCGCCGTATTTCCCTACGATTTCGGGTTCATCCCGCAAACTCGCGGCGGCGATGGCGATCCGCTTGACGTGCTCATCTTGATGGACGAGCCGGCATTTACCGGCTGCCTCGTGGAGACGCGACTGCTGGGCGTGATCGAAGCTGACCAGACCGAAAACGGCGAAACCACTCGCACCGACCGGCTCATCGCCGTCGCGGCAAACTCGCGCACGAACGAACACCTGAAGACACTCGGCGATCCGAACGAAAACATGGTCCGACGAAATCGGGCACTTCATCGTCTCCTACAACGCGGCCAAAGGGAAGCAGTTCAAGCCGCTAGGCCGCTTCGATCCTGATCGCGCAAAGGAACTGGTCAGGCGCGGCAAGAAGGCCGCATCGCGATCCGGAACTTAGTGGCTAACGAGCAAGCGGAAGAAGCGTCGCGGAGCCTGGTCCAACGTGTTCGAGTCTGTGACCACAACCGATCGCGTCGAGCCCGCCCCGGTTTCCGTGACCGTTGCGGTTCCGAACCACACGCCGTTGCCATTGCGTCGCGCCACTTCGGTCCATGAGTTTTCCCTGCCGACATCGTTCGAGGCTTGGACAACCAAAGTGACCTCCGCGGGATCGATGCGCCCGAAGCTGAACGTCGCGTGGCGTGAACCAGCGGGAGTCTCTGCCGCATCCGTAAGGCTGCCCTGACTCGCCGCAATGCCGATACCTGGCAGTCCCTTTGCCCCGGACAGCATCGGATTTAAACCGAGCGCGTACTTCATCAGGTTCGCGATTGCATCGCCCGCCGGCGCGGCGGTGTCGGCTGCTTGAGGCGAGTTCGGATCAGCGAAGTAGCTTGCCTTCCATTCCGCCAGCGTCGGCTGCGAAATTGCATTTAGCGTGAAGGCAGTGGGCGAGTAGGAGCTGGAAAACTTAAAGCCGCCTGCGTTCACGTTTGCAAACTGTCCGCTCTTCGATTGGTAAGCGAGAAGCGGGAACGCTTCGCCACCATTCGGGATGTAGCCGTTGACGAGGTTCGCGCTGATCGTCCTGCCCAGAGTGGCGGTCGCGTTCACGACGAATCGCGAATACTGAGAAGCGGCGGGACCACTTACCTGGAGGTCAAGAACGCCGCCAGACGTCTGCGCGAAGTTCCACTCCGAAGTGACGCCGAAGCCAGATCCGTTGATCCGGAACACGCCCGCGTTTGTGAAACTTGGAGCATTGCCCCGATTCCGGAGGTAAACGGGACCAGCAACCTGGAAGAGCCCACCAGCCTGATTGGTAATGGTTGAGCCATAGCCTTCCAGCACACCTGGCGCGGCCGGGTTGGAGCTGCCGATCATGATGGTTCCTGCGTTCGTCATCGTTCCGTCGGTCAGGTAGGGCGTGCCGGAAGTGTCGATCACAAGCGCCGCTCCCGCGCTCATTCCAACCGAGCCGGTGAAGTAGCCACTATCCCAGTAGAGGGTTCCGTCGTTGAGACGCGTGAAGGTCGCTGAGTTACCTGTCATGGTCGCCCCTCCGAAGTGCACTTCCGTTCCAATAAAGATCTGCCCACCACACGTGATGTCGGTTTGCAGATTGACCCGGCCGGGCCCCGTAAGAAGAGTCCCATTGTCGAAAGTCGCCCGCGTACCGATCGACAATGTGCCGACATTCGCACCGATCGAGCCATTCGCGGCATTCTGTAGAAGGAAGTCGCCGAACGCCGACTTCCCTTTGCCCGCGGTCTTCACGATGGTGCCTTGGTTCACGAGAAACGGGGTGATGCTCTGGTTCCGGAAGATCTCGCCGTCACGAGCGATCTCGATGCGACCGCCCGGCAGGTTCTTCAGAAGCGAATTGTGACCGTTGAGCCCTCCGCCGGTACCGCCATCCGAGGAGCTGATCACAACCTTGCCGGTGTTGTTGAGCGTGGCGGTATTGAAGTAAGGGGAGTTAGCGGTGTCGACCGCCAGCACGGTGCCATTGCTGATATTAAGGGTGGTGCTGATGGTCCCGCCGCTCCATGCAAACGTTCCGCCGCTGAGATGATTGATGAGACTGCCCGAACCGCCACTCATTGAACCACCTGTCATCTCGAACCCGCCCGTAGCGGAGCCGGATGCGCCGAGGGTGACCTGACCGGAGATGTTGATCGCTGCATTAGTCACACGGCCGCGCCCGAGCCCCTTGAAGATCACGCCGTTACTAAGCGTGTGCGTACCACCACTAAACTCCACGCGCGATGCTGCCGACGTCATGTCGAACACCCCGGTGCTACCTGCATCTGAGCTGCCGGAATTCCAGGCTAGCGTGCCCGCGTCCACCTGCACGGTGCCGCTGTTATCCATTCCCCAATCGGAGTAGGAGAACCCGCTGTCGGCGTTCGTCTTCACGATCAGCCCTTGGTTGTTGATCAGCGGCCTGACGCTGTAGTTGGCAAAGATCTGCCCCGGACGCGCGATCTCGATCCGGCCGGTATTGGTCAAAGTCGAGTTATGCCCGGCCCAACGCCCGAGGCTGTTTGGGTCCGAACCTTTGATCACGATCGTGCCAGCGTTCACGATCGCTCCACTGTTAAGATATGGCGTCCCTGAGGTGTCGACGGTCAGGTTAGCTCCGGGCGAAATGATCAGGTAGTTCGAGATCGTTCCGCCGCTCCAAACCGAGGTCCCTGGGCCACCAGTCACGGTAATGGAGAAATTGTCATAGGAACCATTGGAGAGGCGCAGGCCCTTCACCGTGCGGTTGACGCTGGAAGTCAGTCGCCGCCCGTTATCAACTACCACAATGTCGTTGTCTGCCGGGATATTGGCGGGCGCCCAGTTGCCCGGCGTTCCCCAATCATCACTCTGATCGCCCAACCAGCGGAAGCTCACGACCACCGTCACATCGGCAGTCGCAAACGTCGAGTTCCCAGCAGCGTCAATCGCGAGAGCTTGGAAGTTGTAACTCCCGCTGGGCATTTCGACGCCTGGCACGGGCAGGGCGGTGTTGGCACTCCAAGAGTGATTGCTACTGTTATACGTGCTGCTCAAGTTCGCTCGGGTGCTGTCCGCCACCCAAGCCGTCCCGTTCCAATAGGTGTTGTCACTATTGCGGCGGAGAAAGAGGACTACCCTGTCGACGGCATAGTCGTCGTTCGCCGTCCCGGAGAAAGTATAACTCTGACCGGCGATAACGGAGCCGTCCGGCGGTGATAATAGCGCCACCGTTGGCGGACTCCTGTCGACGCTGAATGTGATGTTGTTACCGCCGGAGGTCGGGACGGAGTACTCACCAGTATTATCGTGCGTAGATGCGCTCATTTGGTAAGGACCTCCCCGCAGGGTGCCATTGGTTTCGTTAGGCAACTGGCCGTTATAGGTCCAGACATTGGTCGCTGGATCGACGGGGACACTAAACTGAACTGCATTGTTTACCCAGCCCGTCCCGCTCCAGTACTGGCTGCTGCTTACGTTGTAGAGATTGAAGTTGATGCTATTCCCGGCGAGGCCTGTTCCGCTGTGGTCGACCGCGGATCCCGAGATGGTTGTGAACTTCGGGATGAACGATTGATGCGCTGGTGAAGTGACCGTCACCGTTGGTGGATTAGCCACGATGCTGAAGGAAATATTGTTCACTCCCGTAGATGCCGGGCTCGTGTTTCCGGCGTTATCTTGCGCGGTTGCAATCAGCACATGCTGGCCTTTGCGCAGATTGCCGTTGACCGCGCTCGGTAAGGCTCCGCCCCACGTCCATTTTCCGCTGCTATTGATCGGCGCGGTGAGCGTAATCTTCGTCGCGGTCCAGCCGGTTCCGTTCCAGTAATCACCAGTAGGAATGTGTCGCAGCGTGAAGCTCACCTGATTGCCGACGATTCCGCTACTACTCGCGCCGTCATTGGCTGTGCCGGTAATGCTGGTGAACGCGGTGAGGGCAGCGTTATTCGCCGGGGTCGAAACCGTCACGGTTGGCGCAGTGTGGTCGAGCGAAGCTTTCGCGGCGGCGATCGCGCGATCAGCCATGATAATTCCGTAGCCGGAGTCGTTATCGTAGCCGGTCGCCATCGTGTCGAGCGCACTGTTCTGCAGGAAGTCCCGAATTTCCCCAGCGGTGAATGTTGGATTAAAGGACTTCAACAACGCGGCGATGGCAGCAGCATGCGGCGCCGCGGCCGACGTGCCGAAGAACGGGTTCAGGCCCGCACTTGGGGCGTAGGCGCCAGAATTCGAAACACCATCCGCGGCAGTAATGTCTGGTTTGCTGAAGATCGCCCCGCCCGTCGATGAGACGTTGCCGGGCGTGATCGCGGCGCCGTTTTCATCAAAGAAAAGATGGCGCGGGCCATCTGAGCTGAAAGTCTCGACCGGGTTTACCGAGCCGCCGACGAACACGCCCGGTGCCGGCGATTTACTCACTGGAGTCGCGGCGACACTGAAAGCGTTGATCGCATTTGAAGCATTGTGCCCGCGCGTGCTCCCCTGTGTGTTGTACGTGATGCGACCGCGGCCGACATCGAGGTGAAGGAAACGCCCGCTGCCGGAGTCCAAAACTACGAGAATATTCTCCCCTGCGTTGATCGTCGCGAGCCCTTCGTAGGGATCGACACCGCCGTCACCTTGCGCATTGTTCGACGTCCGCAGGATGTTTCCTGCGTCGTCGGAGACGTAGATGTCATAGTCGTTGGTCGCGTTTCCGAGCGGGTCTGACCAGAAGAGGTTCACCCGGTCTTTGCTCGTGCCCGCATTTGCATTGGTGACTTTGTTGAAATTAGTTCCGCCCCAGTTGTGGCTCGGTCCTACTCCGGTGACGCTACCCAGAGCACTGAAGTCCCCCTCCCAGGTGGACGACGTGCCGCTGGTCTTGTTTCCCGAATTCGCCGCAGACGAGAAGTAGAGTACACCCTGGTCTGAAACATCTGCTACCGCATACGCCACGACTCCCCCGGATGAAGTTCGGGATGACGACTGGAACGGCGACTCGTTCGCGTAGGTGATATCGTCAACGATGATCGAGCAGCCGGCCGCCTTTAAAGCGCGAATGTTCGCGGCCATCTGCGCTGCGCCGCTCGAGCCGGTGGCGTAATAAAGCTGCGCGCCCGGCGCCATTTCGTACACGATCTCCATCATTGCCGTGCCTTCACCGGCAGCCGGCGAGCCGCTCTGGTTTGGCAAGACCGTGACGTTGCTCGGCAGATCCCCCGAAGCTTGTGCATTGCTAAGGAAGTCCGAGCTATCCGAGAGGACTCCGACCTTCACCCCACTTCCATCCACTTTGGTACTCCCGTTGTAGATGTTGATGTTGGTTTGGACGTAATCGGCCCGGTGCGTGCGCACGCCTTCTCCCGTGGTGGAGTTGGTGATCGCCTCAACCGCAGGCTGGATAAAACGGATCTCGGAGCGTTCCGCGAGCGCTTCGACGCTGCGCAGGGGCAGCCATGCACGCACAGCGTCTGACTCTGGATGCGCGTTAACCACTTCTCCGCCCAAACGCGCAATCTCGATCAGCAGCCGTTCCGTGATCTTGCCGGTGACGTCGAGAAGCACTCGCTGATCGGCTGAAAGTGCGAGATCCGAATGAAGACTATCTACCGCAGCAACAGCTTTGCCTTGCTGTAGCTCGTGGACGCCGAAGACCAGCTGTGCATCCATCTTCCGCTGCGCCGGCGTCCGATTCGCGTTCTCCGCGCGGATAGACTCGATTTGCTCCGTCATCCTGGCCTGCGCCTCTGGACTCAGCGTGAAACCTGCACCCGTTGGACTCTGCGCGGATGCGCTGCCGATCGCAGCACAGCTGGCGATTAGGATGACCACTCGATGAATGAATTTCGAAATCATGTGAGATTGTTATGAAACCGGTGACGAACCGGCCCTTAATCTCTCTCGCAGCGAGGACATCGGAATCAGCTCACGCTTTTTGAGAAAAAATTTTGTGTCTCCTCGACAGCGGACTCCATAAAAATCAGAATCTCCGCTGTGACAGGGGAGCGTGAGACGCTGGGCGCGGGTTCGCCTTTCCAAAGCACGCGGCTGCAGAGCAGTGCGGTGCCTGATGATTCGACGATCGACTTCGCGCAGCTCGTTGAGAAGCTCATACCGGCAGGCATCGGTACGGCGGAGCTGAATGCGGCGCTGCCGATGATCTACGACGAGCTGCGCGAGCTCGCGTCATCTTACCTGCGACGCGAGCGACCCGATCACACGCTACAACCAACCGCGCTCGTTCACGAGTCGTATCTGCGTTTGCTCGATCAGCACGCCGTCGACTGGAACAATCGTCTCCACTTCCTGTCGATCGCCGCGCGGATGATGCGTCGGATTCTCTCGAACTACGCGTCCGCGCGTGCGACCACGAAGCGCGGCAGCGCCGAGCCGCGCCTTGAACTCGACGCCGCTTTTGAAATCTACGACAAGCGCGCGGTAGATGTCGCGGTAGTGGACGAAGCGTTGCGGACGCTGGAACAAATAGATCCACGGCAGGGGCAGATCGTGGAGCTGCGTTTTTTTGCCGGGCTTACGATCGAAGAGACCGCTGAAGTGATGGGTCTATCTGTTGCGACGGTAAAGCGCGACTGGGCCATCGCGCGGCGCTGGCTGAAGCGGGAGATGTCCGGCTCGGCAGAACACGCGCCGAACGGCGCGCGCCCGGTCCGTTAGGTGAGGTCGTCCATGACCCGCGCACGCTGGGAGCAACTGAAGGATGTACTCTCGGGCGCGCTCGAGCAGAGCGACGCCGGCGAACGTCGGACTTTCCTCGAGGCACGGTGCGCGCAGGACACCTCGCTGCGACGGGAAGTCGAGTCTCTTCTGGCCGATTCAGCCGAAGAGCTGGATGATTGCGCCGCATCCGTCGGCGCCGCAAACCTAAGCGCATCTTCCTCCGCTAACGAAGGCCGGCGGCTTGGCTCCTATGAACTGGTGCGCGAGCTCGGCCGTGGCGGCATGGGCACGGTGTGGCTGGCGCGCCGCGCGGATGAGCACTTCGACAAACTCGTCGCGATTAAGTTGCTCAAGCGCGGCACGGATACCGACGAAGTGCTGCGCCGCTTCCATGCCGAGCGCCGCATTCTGGCACGACTCGATCACCCGAACATCGCACGCCTCTTCGATGCGGGGACGACGGACGACGGCCTTCCGTACTTCGTGATGGAACACGTAGAGGGCGCACGCGTGACCGACTACTGCTTCGCGCAGAATCTGACCGTCGAAGCGCGCGTGAAGCTCTTCCGCAAGATCTGCGGGGCGGTGCAATTCGCGCATCAGAACCTGATCGTGCATCGCGATCTGAAACCAGCGAACATCCTGATCACCGCGAATGGCAAACCGAAGCTGCTCGACTTCGGCATCGCGAAGCTCCTCGCGCGTGGCGAGAAAACCTGGCAGGCCACTGTCGCGGGACAGGAACGGATCACACCCGCTTACGCTTCGCCCGAGCAGGTGCGCGGTCAGCCCGTCACGACCGCCAGCGACGTCTATGCGCTCGGGGCGTTGCTTTACGAACTGCTCACCGATCAATCGCCGTATCGCTTCTCGAGTTCACGTCCGCCGATGCAGGAAATCATGACGCTCGTCTGCGAACAGGAACCCGCCCGGCCCAGCCAGACTGCGCCACTGTCACACGTGCAGCGGCAGTTGCGCGGAGATCTCGACACGATCGTCCTACGCGCGATGAGCAAAACGACGGAGCGGCGTTACGGCAGCGTCGGTAATTTCGACGCGGATCTACGGCGTTATCTCGAAGGCAAGCCCGTCCGCGCGCGGCCGGACACGGTTGGTTATCGCACTTCAAAGTTTATCCGGCGCAACAAGACGGCGAGCACGGCCGCCTTTGTCGTTGCCGCGACGTTGCTCACCAGCGCTGTTGTCACCCGTTACGAAGCGACAATCGCGCGCCGTGAACGCGCGCAGGCCGAGCGCCGCTTTCACGAACTCCGCCGGCTCGCGAACTCGTTCCTCTTCGAACTCGATGATGCGATCGAAACGCATCCGACCGAGGCGCGGAAGCTTCTCGTGCAACGCGCGCGCGAATACCTCGACAGCCTCGCGGGCGACGCACGCGACGATCTCTCGCTGCGCGCTGAACTGGCCTCCGCGTATCAGAAACTTGGCGACGTCGAGTCGCAGTTGAATCAGGCAAACATCGGCGACACGAGCAGCGCGCTGGAGGACTACCGCAAGGCGCTCGCGTCGCGTGAGAGTTTGTTCGCCGCCGATCCGTCGCTACAACAGAACACCCGGGCGCGTCTCGATCTCGCGCGGAGCTACCGCCGCCTGGCTGACGTTCAGGCGAAGACGGGCGACACCGCGGCAGCTCTCGTTAATTACGAGAAGGAATTGCCGCTGCTGGAAATCGCGAGCAGCGACTCATCGGATGACGAGCGGCGGGTCGCGCTGGCGTCAGCCTACGAAATTATCGGGCGCACTCTCTTTCGCACCGGCGATATCGCAGGCGCGATCGCGCACTACGAAAAGTCACTGGCTGAAATTGACCTCTCGCACGTGAGGAAAACGCCGATCCGGCGGCTCAACTTGAGCAGGCGAAAACGTTCACCAGTTTCGGTTACCTGCTCGCCGAAACCGGCAAGCCACAGGAGGCGCTGGAATATTACCGAGAGAATTTGGCCATCGTTCAACGGCTTGCCGCGGCCGATCCGCCGAACGCCACGTTGCGCCGCCGCCTGATGGAAGCGCACGAGTGGATCGCAAACAGCCTGCGCGATGAGAACGAATTTCCGGCTGCGCTGGCCGAATACGATCAGGCGGAAAAGCTTTGCCAAATCGCGCTCCGCGCCGATCCCGCGAACGTGCAAACGCGTAACGATCTCGCGGATGTTCATCACAACATCGGCAAAGCACGTTATCGCGCCGGCGATGCGGCGGGCGCGCTGGCGGATTGCCGGGCGGCCAAGGCTTACTACCAAAGCGTCGCTGAGGCCGACCCGCTGAATGTGCACGCGCAGCGACAGACGCTCGTGGCCGAATCCGAAATTGGTCAGGCGCTGGCACTCGGGGGCGATCTCACTGCGGCAGCAGCATCATTGCGCGACAGCTTGCGCGGGTTTCATCAACTCGCGGAACGCGATCCGGAGAACACCGAGTTTGCTGCCGACGAGGCGAGCGGTGAAGCCGCGCTCGCGGACGTGCTCGCGAAACTTGGCCGCCAGGCGGAGGCCATCAGAGCATGGGCGGAATGCCTGCAGAATGTTCAGCGCGGTGACTGCGCGCGCGCCTCTGAATGCCATGTTCCGCGATGGCCTCGCACATGCGCAGAGCCTCTTGACCGAGCTCGATCCCGCAGCGGCAACAACTCGTTAGGCAACTGCGTGCGCTAATGACCGCCGGTCACGGTGTAGCCTTCGCGCCGTAGATCCTCCGCCAGATCGATCTCCATCTGCAGCGCGGCGTCGTAAGGCATCGGATTCAGATGCTCGTACAGCTCCGGCAGCAACCGCATGCCGTACTTCTCCACCACCCAGGCCGCTTTGTAGCCGTGCTTGTGATTTTCAAAGCGATGCTCGGGCGGCAATCCGCTCATCCCAACGTAGACGCACGGCTTCGCTGGATCGCGCTTCGGATTCGCGCGCAAGACCGACGAGTGCCGCGCCGCCTTCGCGTCGAGCAGGATGACGTAGACATTATGATGAAACTCTTCGGCCAAACGACCGCACGTTCGCGCCGTTCGCACGCGCCGCGCAACTGACAGCGATCGTCATCGGACGGTTAAATTCTGCCGCGTCATTCGGAGCTATCCACGTTCTCCGTTGTGCACCCCGTAATGCGGAGAATTCCGGTGAACTGCATGACGAAGTTTTCTACAATTTCGAGCGGGCATGAGTAGCCCCGGAACAATCCCACACGAGATCGCTGATCTCCTCTCAGCGACCGCCCGATCGGGGGAGATGAATGCCGCCATTCCCGCTCTCTACAATGATCTGCGCGACCTCGCCGCCGGCTACCTCCGTCGTGAGCGCTCCGATCACACGCTCCAGCCCACCGCCCTCGTCCACGAATCTTATCTGCGCCTGCGTGATCAACGGACGGTCGATTGGGGTGATCGCCTGCAATTCCTTTCCATCGCCGCGCGCATGATGCGCCGCATTTTGGCCGATCACGCCGATACAAGAAAGGCGACGAAGCGTGGCGGCGACACGATGACCCTGCAGCTCGAGGCGGCGCTCGATTTTTGCGACAGCCGGGCCATCAGCATCGCCGCCGTCGATCAGTCCCTGCGCGATCTCGAAGCGCTCGACCCGCGCCAGGCGCAGGTGGTCGAGCTGCGTTTCTTCGGCGGACTGACGATCGAAGAAACAGCCGAAGTGATGGGCTTTTCGATCGCCACCGTGAAGCGCGAGTGGATGACGGCTCGCCGCTGGTTGCAACGCGAGATTGGCGCGCGGTAATCACTCCGAGCGTGCTCATGATCGCGTTCGTGATCCGTCTTTGCTTCTCGCGCACGTGCACGACTGACAGATGACGCCAGAGCGCTATCACCGGGTCAAAGACACGCTCGCCCGCGCGCTGGAATGCGAGGACACGCAGCAGCGCGTCGCGTTTCTGAATCGCAACTGCGCCGACGATTCCGAGCTGCGGGCCGAAGTCTAATCGCTCCTCGCGCAGCCAGCCGATGATTTCGACGCGGTTGCGGAAACGATCGGCCAGGCGTTCGGCGGAAGCGCTGGATTACGTGCGCCGCGCGCTGCAGGTCGTGCAGGCAATCGCGGCGAAACATCCGGACGATGTGCAGAGGAAGCACGCGCTCGCTGACGCGCATCGCAACCTCGCGATCGCACAGGACGACGCGGGCGATTTCCGAGGTGCCATCTCGAGTCTGTCGGCGGCCCGGCAATTAGCCGAAGCCGCGCTCTCCCCTGTGCCATCAGATCGGCGCATCGTTCGCGATCTCGGCGGAATACTTAGTGCGCTAGCAACTCTGAGGCGGAGGCAGGCGACGCAGACGCAGCCTTTGATTTCGCGCACAAAAGTCTCGCGATCGCGCGCGAAAGTCTGATCGGCGAACCGGACAACGCCCGGCTACGCCGCGATCTTGGTCCGCGCAGATGCGCTTCGGCCGGCGCTTGCTCGAACGCGGCGACGCGGCGACGCGGCGGAAGCGCTACCCGGTTTTCGCGAAGCGACCGCCATCCTGGAAAAAACTTTCAGCCGCCGATCCGCACGACATCGGGCACCGACGGTGGCTCGCTGTTTCCTATGCAACGATCGGGAGTGCGCTCGTCGCATAGATCGACTTCCTGAGGCGGAGCAGCAATTGCCACGTGCGATTGCGATGAGCGAAGAACTCGCCAGCGCGGATGCGGCGCGCGTCGAAAGTCGGCGCGACCTCGTCGCATTTCATGCTCTTGCCGATCAGTCCGAGCGCGCCGCGAATCTACAGTGCGCGCTGACCGAGTATCAGCGGACTCTGGCGATGGGGCGGAGGTGGAAGGACGCGGTCTGCTCACGCGATTCGATCGCGACAAGCCGGACCGCGCGTGCACTCGCCCGCTGCGAAGCAGAATTGGACGAGGCCACTGCTCGTTAGGCGCATCCACCCGCTATCGCGAACTGTGATGCAGCCCTCACCACGCTCTAATCAGCGCCGCACCAGCCGACGGAAACGCTCGTTAGGCGGCGGCCCGCGCGTCCGCGCTTAGCTGCAAATAGAGTTCCTCATACCGACCAGCCGCTGCCTCCCAGGAGAACTCGCGAGCCATGGCGCGCTGGACAAGCTGGTGCCAGCAGTCCGGCTCCGTCAGGAAAACTTGCCGCGCGCGTTTAATCGAATCCCAGAACGCTTCGACCGAGCGATCGTAGTAGAGGAAGCCGTGCCCGCGATCTTCCGTCGGGTCGTAGTCTTCGATGATCTCGTGAATTCCGCCGATTGCTGGTGCGACGGGAAGCGCGCCGTACTTCAGACTATACATCGCGCTTAGGCCGCTCGGTTCGATCCGCGACGTGATCAACGTGATGTCAACGCCGGCCTCGATCAGATGTGCCAGCGTTTCATCGTAGCTCTGTCGATACGCGAATTTCGTCGGGTACTTCTTCGCCGCGATGGCGAGCGCGCGTTCGTACGCCGGATCGCCTTCGCCGAGGATGATCAAGCGCACGCCATCGGAAAGCAGGCGGTCGAGCACGGGCATGAGGATGTCGAAGCCTTTTTCCGGAACTAGCCGTGTGACCATCCCGAAGACAGGACCCTGCGGCGACGGCGCGAGACCGAGAGCGTCGAGCAGAAGGTCGCGGCAGAAGCGTTTCCCGTCGAGAGCGTCCGCGGTGTAGGTGTGCGGCAATAGGCGATCGGTCGCAGGATCCCAGCGCGTGTAATCCGCGCCGTTCAGGATCGCGCTGAGCTTGTGCGCATTTTCGCGCAGCACCATATCCAGCCCGCTACCCGCTTCCGGCGTGAGCATCTCGCGGCGGAAACGCTCGCTCACCGTCGTGATGCGGTCTGCGTAAACGATGCCGGCTTTGAGCAGATTCAGCCGGCCGAAGAACTCGACGCCGCTCAGGGAGAAGTAGCGCTCCGGAAGATTGGTTAGGGCAAAATCGAGACCCCAAAAACTCCCTTGCTGCTCGAGATGATGAATCGTAAGCACGGTGCGGAATGGCATCCGCGCATTGTTCACCAGCGCAGGAATCAATGCCGCCGCCCAGTCGTGTACGTGCAGGATTTCCGGCGAGGGAGTGAGCCGGCGCGCGAGCTCGAGCGCGGCTTTGCTGAAGAAGATAAAACGCGCGGCGTTGTCTTCGTACGGCTTTCCGTCGCCGCCCTCGTAGATGCCGTCGCGATCAAAGAACTCGTCCGCGCGCACAAAGAAGATCTGCACCCCACCGGCTGTCCGCCCGCTGAGGAACTCCGCGACGTGCGTCTTCGCGCCGAGCCGCACATCGACCGTGACGCCGGTCTCCTTCCGCTCGATCTCTTCGTTCTCGCGAATCGCGCGGTAATACGGCAGCACGATGCCGACTTCGTGACCACGCTTTCGCAGCTCGCGCGGAAGCGCCTCGATGACATCGACGAGCGCGGTGGCGCGGGCGAGTGGCGGCCCTTCCGGGCTGATCATCAGGATGCGCATACGAATAGGATTTCAGCCACGGATTAACACGGATTTACACGGATGAAAGGCGTTCGTCGGAATCCGTATTTCATCCGCGTGAATCGGTGCCAAAAAATTCTGTCTTCACCCACGCGAGCGCATCGTCGCGATCAACAAACCCGCCCTCCAGCTGACGCGTTTCCACTGCTTCAAGGATCTCGCCAAAGCGCGGGCCCGGCCGCAGGCCCATCGCGATCAAGTCATCGCCCCTAACGAGTGGTGGCGGAATGATCGGCTCGTTCGCGAACTCCTCGCGCTTTTGCAGGAGGAGCTCGTAATTGTCGAGCATCCCGTGGCTGCTCGCGCAATCCACTCGATGCAGCTCGAGTTCGTCCACGAAGGTCGGCCGGGCCATGAAGCGTTTCAGCTTCGCGACACGCATGTTCGGCACGTCTTTGAAGACCATGTGCTGGCGCACCGCTTCGACCGTGGCGTCGATCTCCGCGCGCGAGAATCGCAGCCGCTGCATGACTGCTTCCGTCATCTCGGCGCCGACGCGGTCGTGGCCGTTGAAGCGGATGCGTCCGGTTTCGTCGACCGCGTAGGTCGCCGGCTTGCCGATGTCGTGAAAGAGAACGCTGAAGACGAGCGGCAACGAAACCTCCCGCGGCAGCATCTCGATCATGATCCGCGTGTGCTTGAAGACGTCGCCTTCGGGATGGAACTGCGGCGGCTGTTCGCAGCCTTTCATCGCCTCGAGCTCCGGCAGAACGACGCGCATCAAGCCGCTCGCATCGAGCAAGTCCCAGCCGCGTGCGCGCTGCGGCGAAAGGAAAATCTTCACCAGCTCATCGCGCATGCGTTCCGCGCTGATCTCGCTGATCGCGGACGCGTTCGCGACCAGCGCGGCCCAGGTCTTCGCTTCAATCTCGAAGCCTAGCGTGGTCGCGAAACGCACCGCGCGCAGCATGCGCAGCCGATCTTCCGCGAAGCGCTGCGCCGGATCGCCGATTGCCCTAACGAGTCGTCGATCGAGATCGGCGCGCCCACCAACGAAGTCGATGACCTTCTCGGCCGCGGGATCGTAGAACATCCCGTTGATCGTGAAATCACGCCGCGCGGCATCCTTTTCCGCGCTTGCAAAATGCACCTCGGTCGGGCGCCGGCCGTCCAGGTAAGCGCCATCAGATCGGAAGGTCGCGACCTCGAATTGCCAGTCGCCTTCGAGCACCACAATGACGCCGAAATGCGCGCCGACCGCATAGGTGCGCGGGAAAATTTTCTGCACCGCCTCCGGCGTGGCGTCCGTCGCGATGTCGTAGTCCTTCGGCACATGACCAAGCACCAGGTCACGCACGCAGCCGCCGGCGAAGTAGGCGACGTGGCCGCGCTCGCGCAGACGCGCGACGATATGCCGTGCGGCGCCTTCCATCGGCTTGGTAATCTGCGACTCCGCCATCACGAGCGTGATCATCGCCCGGGTGAGTTCGATTTCCAAGCCGACCCGGGCGCGGAACTACTCGTTAGGCGGAAGGTGAATCTTCTTCAGCCGCCAGTGCAGCTGCGAGACGCGGAACTCGAGCTTCGTGCCTTCAAAATCGACCGTGAAGGTCTTTACGCCGGTGAAAAACGCGCGGCGCACGTTCGACCATTTCACCTCGCGGCGATAGTCGGGGATGTCCGTCAGCGCCGCGGGGTTTTCCGCCTTGGCCTGCCGGCGCAGTGCCGGATCGTTCAGGAACGCCGCGAGACCTTCCGGCGTCACGAACGCATCGACGAGTTGATCAATCAGCGTCGGCGCGAGGCGCGCCATCAGGCCGCTGAAACGATCGTTCTTCTGCGGTTCATGCGCTGCTTTTGGAATCCGGCCGCGCAGCTCGTCCTTCAACGATCCACGCACCGAGGCGAAATCAACGTGCGACTCGAGCGCGGCGCGGTCGTTCGCCTTGATCGCACGAGTGAAGAGCCAGAACGAAAGATACGGCGACACGACGTAGGCGAGGAGCAGCGCGACGAAGAGCGTAATCAGCCGAGTGCTCCATGATATGCGTCGTTGGCCAGGCTTCGTCATCGGGTGGAGCTTCGCGCGCGCCGGAGTTGAAGCGAGGATGATCTGCGGCGCGTAGATCGCGCCTTGTGTGCGGCCAATTCTTCATCACAAGTGGAACGCACACGAACCCACTCCCGGTGAATCTTCGACCTTCGATCAACTGGCTGCTCATCTTCGTTCCGCTGGCCCTTCTGCTCCGCTTCGTGCCTGCGCTTCATCATCCGACCGCGCTCTTTATCTGCTCGGCCCTTGCGATTGTTCCGGTCGCCGGCTGGATCGGCCGCGCCACGGAAGCGCTCGCCGCGCGGATGGGCGAAGGGTTCGGGGCCTTACTCAATGCGACCTTCGGGAACGCGGCCGAGTTGATCATCGCAGGCATCGCGCTTTCGCGTGGCCTAACGAATGTGGTGAAAGCGTCGATCACCGGTTCGATCATCGGCAATATTCTGCTCGTGCTCGGGCTCGCGGTTCTCGCCGGCGGTTCGCGTTACAGCGAGCAACGCTTCAATCGCACCGCAGCTCGTACTTCCGTGATCTCGCTCTCGCTAGCGGCCATCGCGCTCATCATTCCAACCGTCTTTCACCTCGCTGCGTCCGCGGCCGGCGGCTGGACGCACGCGACGGAGCAGCGGCTCTCGCTCGCCATCGCGATCGTTCTTTTCCTAACCTACTTCTGCATCCTGAGTTTCTCGCTGCGCACGCATAAGCATTTCTTCCAGAGCGCGGAGGGCGAGTTCGAGGAGAAGGGCGTGCACTGGTCGCGCGCCAAGGCGGCGACGATCCTGTTCATCGCAACCGCAGTGGTCGCGCTGCTTTCGGAATTTCTCGTCGGCACGATCGAAGATGTGCGGACGTCAGTCGGCATCACGGAAGTTTTTGTCGGCGTCATCGTGGTCGCGATCGTGGGCAACGCGGCCGAGCACTCGACCGCCGTGGTCATGGCGATGAAGGACAAGATGGACCTGAGCGTGGGCATTGCGATCGGCTCGAGTTTGCAGATCGCGCTCTTT
>JALZAD010000218.1 GCA_030948555.1 Verrucomicrobiota bacterium
ACGAGGTTGTTTACGCCGCCGCCGCGCACGGGCGGGAACGGCACCTGATGGCTGACAATCAGATTGATGCGGAGCGGAGTGGCAGACATCGGAGCGGCGTCAGGTTTCGGCGAGGATCTTGAGCAGCAATGCTGCCGCGCCGCCGATTTCGAAGCGTTTGGAGAAACAGTTCGCCGCGGCGCGTCGCATTGCGGTGCGTTCGCTCTCGTCCATGGCAAACCAGCGGCGCAAAAGACGCTCGGTGCCGGCGCGATCATCGCTTTCGACCAAGCCAGCGCTGTCGTTCTGCACCTCGCGCCAGATGTTGATCTTGTCTGAGATGAGCACGGGCGTGCCGCAGGCGAGCGCTTCCACCACGGCGAGCGCGAAGTTCTCCTGGTGCGATGGCAGCGCGAAAACTTCCGCCGCGCGCAATGCGCCCCACTTGACTGCGCCTTCCAGCATTCCGGCGAAGGCGATCCGTTCCTGAAGACCGGACCGCTCGGCGCGCGCGCGCAGCTTTTTCTCAAAACCTTCCTGGTCCGGACCGGCGATGACGAGCACGACTGAGGGGTCGTTAGGGGCGGCGCGGCTGAATGCGTCGATCAGAATATCGGGACCTTTCTTCACGTGCAGCCGGCCGAGGAAGAGGACGAGCCGTTTGCCCTCGAGCTGCGGAAAACGCGCAAAGAAATCGTCGCGCGATGCGACCAGCGGCACTTCCACGCCGAGCGGTGCGACGCGCTCCCGCGCGTGATAAAGCCAGAACGATCCGCGCGCCTGGAGTCGCTCCGCGTCCGAGGTGAAGATGACGCCGCGCGCATCGCGCAGGACGCGATACTCAGCCCATGGCCAGTAGATCCATTTCTTCAGGTGCTTCAGCGGGTAGGTGCGCTTAAACCACGGATCAAGCATCCCGTGCGGGAACACGTAATACGGCACCGGCGAGTTCCGGAAACGGCGCCAGGCGACGAGACCGGAATATTGCCAGCAGCCGTTCACGATCACGCAGTCGTAGTTTCGGCCGTGCCGCTTCAGCCAGGGTGCGAGACGAGGCGAGTAGCCATAGCCTTGCGGCCCGCGGCCGAGCGCATGGACGGGCAAGGTTGTCGCGCCTGCGCTGGCGGAAGCGTCGAGGTCGAGCGTCGTGATTTCTACTTCGTGGCCGTGGCGCGCGATCTCTTCGCTCAACAGAACGACCGCTCGCGCGACGCCGCCCGACCGAGCGTCGAGCGTCTGCACCATCTGGAGAATCTTCATCGCGTTCGCCTAACGAGTGATTTGCAAGGCATGTCATCCTGAGCCGCGCAGACGGCGAAGGACCTCGCCCACTCGGTGGTGATCACGCGCTCGGTTGAAAGAGAAACTACCACCCTGTGCGAGGTCCTTCGGCGCGCTGCGCCAGCCTCAGGATGACGGGATTGAACATCACTGGTGACTAACACACGTCAGACAACGAATCCCGTCGTGCGATGGAAGTATGCGTAATCGGCGGGCAGCGCTTGCAGCGGCTTCGCCGGCACGCCGCCGTAGAGCTGGTGCGTCTCCGTGAAGGCTTTGTTCAGAAGCGACTTCGCGCCGAGCACGCAGTAATCCGGCAAGACACTTCCGCCGAGCAGCACGCTGTTTGTGCCGACGAAACAGTAGTCGCCTACACGGATTGGTGCAGACCTTTGCCGATTCACCTCCAGGTCGATGCTGTGGGTCAGCATCTGCGACTGGAACCCCGCGAAGGTGGTGAACTTCCCGATCGTGATCTGGTTTGTGCAATCGATGAAGTGCCGATGCGTGATGGCGGAATGCTCACCGACGATCAACTCGGGGCGGCGGTCCACTTCCGAGGCGAAGTGTGGTGACGGTCCGAGCGGAAACCCAGTGATCCAGTTGCCGCGGCCGATGAGCGAATCGTGCTTCAGATGAACGAGCGCGAGGTTCTTGCAGACGGTCAGATGGCCAATGCTGGTGTTCGCTTCCATGACGAGGCGATCAGGAAAAACCCAGGCCAGCCCGATGCGCGCGGTCGGGTCGATCCTGTAGCCGAATTGCCTAACGAGTAATGCGCGGCGTGCCTTCCATGGAAGCAGAACGCTGAGCAGGCGCAGGAGCATTTTCACAGCGCGGCACCGACGCTTCGATAGAGCTCAAGGTATTGCGTGATCATTCGCTCGGTGGCGAAACGCTCGGCGTTGCGCAGACTTTTCGCGCTCCAGCGTTCGCGCTCCGCCTCGTCAGCGAGGCGCAGGATGTCCGCGGCAAAAGCTTCTTCATCGTCGACCGGGTGGGTCAACGCGGCATCGCCGCCGACCTCGGGAAGCGGGGCGCGGTTCGCGCAGATCACCGGGCAGCCACATGCCTGCGCTTCGGCAATCGGCCAGCCGAAGCCTTCGAAGCGCGAGGGATAGACGAGCGCCGTCGCGCGGTTGTAGAGCGCCTCGAGCGTGGCGTCGTCGGGATTAGCGACTGCAACGACGCGCGCTGCAACGCCGAGCTCTTCCGCTAATGCTTTCAGCTCGGGCGTCAGCGGATCACCCGCGAAGACCAGCTGCCCATCCCAGCGATCCTTGGTTAGCGCAAAGATGCGCAGCACACCGTCGCGGTTCTTGCGGCGCAAATTTGAGCCGACCGACAGAACGAACGGCGTCGTCGCATCGACTTGAGCGAGCGGCTCCAGACGACGCGCAACTTCATCGCCCGCAAGCTTTCTGAAAGGGTAGTTCAGTCCCAGTGTGATCACGCTGAGCGCTGGAATCTCAGGCCTAACGAGTCGTTCCGCGTCGTCGCGCGTCGCTTCCGAATCACACGCGATTGCGTCCGCGCGCGCCAGCCCGCGGAGAATCCAGCGTTGCAGAATGCGGCCTGTGGCGGAGGCCGGGCAATCGGTGTCTTCACCAAGTGCACCGCGCACCGCAAGCAGGTCGTGGCAGGTCGTGACGACGGGCGTCTTGCCGCAATGCGCTGCATACATCGCATTCGAGTGATCACAGATGTGCACGATCGACGCACCGCGCGCGAGGCGCCGCTTCAGTTGGCGCGGGAAGAAGAAAAACTTATCGATGTAAGCGAGCCACTTCGCGATGAAGCCACCGGCATTCCCAAACGTCCCGAGCAACGGCTTCGGCGCGATCAGCTCCGCCGGCACACCTGCGGCGGTGAGGCCTTGCAGCATCATCGCGCTGAAACGCTGCATGCTTTGCTGTCGATCGGGCGCGTAGTTACCGAACAACAGAACCATTGATGTGCGCCGGCGGCGGCGTCGCGGCGGCAGGTCCATGCAGCCGATTGGCGTAGGCCGATCGACCGGCGACTCGCCGCATTCCTTTGGTCGGCGGCAGTGGCGCGGGTGCCTCTTCGTCGGTTTCGGGTTCGTTGCGCGCGGCGAGTGCCAGGCCACTGACGAAGACGGCAAACCCGAGCACGGTCGGCTGACCGAATTGCCCATTGATCAGCGGCAGGATCGTCGCGCTGAAGAGGAGCAAAGGGAGCAGGTTGCCGGCTTTGACGGAGCGCAAACAAAGCAGGCCGATGCTGACCACGACGCAAAGTCGCCAGAGCACGTAGGCGAGCCCGAGGACGGGTCCGCTTTCGAGAAAGATGCGCGACCACTCGCCTTCCGAGAGGAGGAACATCATATGGCCGGTAAGAAACTTCGCGCCAGCGTTCGTGCCGATGCCGAGGCCGTAACCGAGAAACGGCGCTTTGGTCAGCACGAAAACGCCTTCGGTGAAATCACTCGCCACCCGCTCGATCAACCCTGCGCCGACAGATTTCTCCGTCGCTTCGGCCACTTCATTGAAGCGCGTCGAGAGCACTTCGAAGCCTTCCTTGAACACCGGCAGCCGAGTGAGGATTACGCCGGCGATGACAACCATGACGAGCGTCTGACCGAAGCGATTCACGGCCGTCGGTCGGATGAAGAAGATGATCAGGAGTGAGCCGACAACGAAGACACACGCGCCAACCACGAGTCGGCTGCCGGAAACGACGCCGCCGATCACGAGCGCACTGCCGGCGGCGAAGAGCAGCCAATTTTTGAAGACATCACGGCGAAGCGCGGCCCAGATGAGGAACGCAGTCGCGAGCGAGAAGTAAGCCGCCACGCCGACGACGAACGAGAAGGTCGCGGCCGTGCGCACTTTGCCGAGCGCAGAGAGCATCATCTCGCCTTCGCCGCCCGCGGTCCGGTTCAGGAAGGAGTCCGGCGCGGAGCGGAATTGCGCGACCATCAAGAGCGCCATCGGCACGAGGACAGCCAGCGTCCACCAGCCGAAACGCTTCACGTCTTCCGCCCGGAGCGCGCGCGGCAGGAGAAAGATGAGCGGCAGATGGAAGAAATTTGCGCGGAAGCCGTAGCCGCTCACGAGCGCAATGCGCGAAGGCGGCAGGTATGGCCAGAGCACGAGAAAACTGAGCCCGAACGACAGGACGCCGATGGCGAGGAGGGAAATGGTCCAGACGTTCTTCGGGAAAATGCGCGCCCGAATTGCGAGTAAGTAGATCAGGAGCAGGACCGGATCGCGCACGATGAGGAGCGGATTCGAGAGCGCAGGCACGACCCATTTGCGCAGCGCGCCCTCGAAGATGAGCAGCCAAAAATAGAGCCAGATCAGCCGACGGATGTTGGCGATCGTCTTTTCGTTGCGGCTGTTCAGGTTCATGCGGCGATCAGATCGCGGATGGCGCTCACGACATGGTCGCCATACCCGCGCCACGTCAACTCGGATGCGCGGCTTTGCGCTGCAATCCCCATGCCAGCAAGGTCGTCGCGGTGCGTCGCGCACCAGGTAATTTTCTCCGCGAGCATTTCGGGCGATCGGATCGGGACGAGAAAGCCTGTTTCTCCCTCGCGAATCAGGTCGTCGCCACCGGCGTTCTTCGTCGCGATTAACGGAAGTCCGCAGGCCATCGCCTCCTGTTGCACAAGCGCGCGGCCTTCGACGATCGAGGGCAGAACGAGCACGTCGCAGCTTTGCATGAGGCGCAAGACTTCGCCGTGCGGCCGCGGCGGTTCGTGAGTGAAGTGCCCGCGCTCGCGATACCAGGCCAGCGGCATCAACGGCGAACCCATCACGACCAGCTCAACCGCGTCCGAATCGACCAGCTTCATGGCCGCGAAAACATCGGCGAGGCCTTTCCGTTGCGTCATGGCGCCGGCGAAAAGAATGCGCAATCGGCCGGTGTGTCCGTGCAGTGGCGCGTTCACGGATGGCGAGCCGAACGGCACGACGACGCAGCGCTTTGATTCACGCGCGCTTTGCGGGAGCGATTCGCGCACGAATTCGCTCGGGCAAATCACCAGCTCGGCCAGCTCCAGCTCGCGCGTTTTGCGGGCCAGCTTTTCCTCGGAGTCACGGGTGCCGCCGAGTGTTGGTTCCCAATCCGGATAACGTGCCGCTTCTTCGCGCAACAGCTGCCGCGACGTTTCCCAATAGGCGATCGGTAGATCGTAGATGCGGCGCGCGCCAGTTTGCGTCGCCGCCTCGAAGGCGCGCAACGCGCAGTCCTCGTAGGCATAAACGCCGGTGATCTTGTCACGGTAATCGCGCACCCATCCCGCGGCGCAACGATCGAGTTCCTGCCAGACCGAATCGATGCTCGCCCAGCCTCGCTCATGCTCGATCACCCGCTTCACGCCGAAGCGCGCGGCCACGAGCCGGATGGCTTCGCGCGCCGGGTAAGCGGCGATTTTCCGCGCCGGCAAATCGTAGCCGCGGCGCGGCAGTTGTTTCGCAATCGATAACTCGTTAGACCAGCCGAGCGTGGTGACAAATTTCGCGAGCAGATCCACGCGAGAGAGCGCATCGAGCACGGCGCGGACGTTCGCGTTTCCGAACGGATGCGCGAGCAGGATCATGCGCCGTGCACGATCCGCCGATACGATTGCGCGTAGAACTCGATCGGCTCCAGCTCGGTCGAAAGCTCATCGCGTGTCCGCGTTGCGCGGGCTGCGTACTCCGCTTCATCCATGGCCGCCGCTTGCTCGAGCAAGGCAGCGAGCGCCCGCGGATCGGCCGGTTCGCAGATGAGCGCCTGTCGCCCGCCCGCTTCCGGCAAGCCGCCGTCGCGCGTGATGATGCAGGGAACGCCGAGATGCCGCGCTTCAACCGCGGTGAGTCCGAAGTCTTCCTTTGTGTTCGGCGGCACGACGATCCAGCGCGCGTTTTTGATCTCCTCCGTCTTGGTCGCTTCGTCGACGAATCCGAGCACACGCACGCCAGTGATCCCGCGCTTTTGGATCGCGTATTCGATCAAGCTGCGCAGCGGCCCGTCGCCCATCAAGGTGAGCGGCCATTTCTCGTGGTCGATCTTCGCGAGCGCGTACGCATCGACCAGCGTGTCGACGCCTTTGTTCGCGATCCAGCGTCCGATGAACACGAACCCGCGGCGTTCTTCCGGCGAGGTCCAGCCCTCCGGCAGCTTCGATGTGGTCGGCACTTTGCGGCTGCCGCGACGCTTCTGCTGCGGCTCCCAGGTGTCCCAAACGAACTGCGAGTTGTACCAGCGCTCGGTCGCAAAACGCGCCGCGATTCGCCAGAGCAACCGATGCGCGGTCATCGGGCGCGCCATGTAGTTGTGAATCGTCATGACGAGCGGTTTGCGACGCAGCAGCGCGAGAAACGTCACGTCCGGCGGAGCGTTTTGCAGATGCACGATGTCGGCCCAGCCGATCACTTCGATCAGGTCACGATCGGCGCCGCGATGCGCCCAGATCACGTCTTCGTCGCGCAGCATTTCTCTGAGGTCCGGTTGCAAGGCGAAGCTTCCGACGCGCTTGAAACAGATGCGCACTTCCATGTCCGGCTCGCGGCGAACGGCCGCCGCGACGGCGAGCACGAAAGCTTCGATGCCGCCGTAAGCGCCCTGACATGGACTCACGATGACGACTTTTGTTTTGCTCATCGCGGTGCGCTTTCATCGAGGCCGAGCGCGGCGGCGAAGCGCGCGGCAATCTGCGGCCACGACGCCGTGCGTTCCTGCCATCTCCGCAAATGTTCAGCATTCGCGCGCAGATCTCCGTGGAATGCGTCGGCCGGATTCGTCAGCCAGCAGAGCGGTTCCGCGCCTAACGAGTCAGCAAAGGGTGAGAGGATGTTCAATCCATGCGCGGCGTAGGCCATGAATGTCCCGGATTTCGTCATGCTCAGCTCGTCTTGCGCAGAGATGCCGAACGTCGCACGTGCGAGCAAGCGCGACACTTCGGCTTCCGGAATTTCGCCGGTTTGTTCAAAGGAGTCGCGGAGCCGTAATCCGGCGAGCAACGCCTTCTCGTCAGGATTGGTCGTGCGCTTTCCGATCGTCACAATTTTGCGAAGCACGCCACGCGCACTGAGTGCGCGCAGGTCCTGCTGGATGAGACGCAACGCACGCACTCGCGCGAGCGGTAAACCAAACACGACCGCGGTGCCCTGTTCCCGCTCGCCGTCGAGAGGCGCCTGGACGCGAATGTTTGAACCGACCGGCAACAGCTCGACTGTGCCCGCGGGCGCGAGATGCGCCGCCTGACTCGCGGTGCTCGTAAAAGCGGCGTCGGCAATTCCGACCAGCTCGCGCAGGTCACGCCGATGCATCCATTGCACGAACCGGTTCTTGTTCAGCCGCGGCCAAAATCCCCAGATCTCATGCAGCATCAATACAAGCACGGCACCTGGTGTTGTTC
>JALZAD010000233.1 GCA_030948555.1 Verrucomicrobiota bacterium
AGCAGCGCGCGGGGATACCCGAAGCGCGAGAATCCGTAGCCGCTGTATTGCAGGAGAACGCGCGCAGTTCCGGTCGGCAGTGGATCGCGTCCCGGAACAACGACGTGAACGGGCAAGCGATCGCGCCATTCCTCGACGAGACGCAACGTGTAATCGGCGAGACCTCCGCTGCCCGGCGCCAGCTCGGGCGAAACGATGACAACCTTCGCGCTCACGATAAGTTGTCGCTCCAGATGGCGGATATCCGTTTCGCAATCACTGGCCAATCGGCGTTGGTTTGATACCAGCGCGCGAACTCATTGCTGCGCCGCTGAAGTTCCTCCGGCGTGATGTGGCCAACTTCGTCTGCGGCGATCGCGAACGACAACGGTGGCTCGGCCGGACGTGGCCCTGCCACCACGACGGAGCATTCGTTTGCGACGCACGCCATCAGGACGGTCGACTTCGACCAGGTTGATTCCGAAGCATTCGTTAGAGCGAATTGCGCGCGGCGCAGCACCGTCGCGATTGCGCCGTCGGAGAGCTCGCCGTGATCGGTGACGAACTCGGAACCGGCGAGCATCTCATCCGCTTGCGCGGTGAACGTTTCATCGCGCGTGCCGACGAGATGCAGCCGCGTGAGCAGGCCGGCTTTCCGCCAGCGGAGAATGGAGTCGGCAAAGAGCCGCAGGGTTTGTAAGCGCCCGAACGGTCGACCGAGGATAACGAACTCGGTCGCCGCGCGCGGTTCGCTGAGCGGAGACGCGACTCCGATGTTGGATGAAATCGGAACGAGGTGGATGTCGTTTCGACCGCTGAGCGCACGCAGCTTGTCGCGATGCTCAGTCGTATTCGTGAGCAGGACATCTGCCGATGTGCAAAGGCGGCGCGTCGCGAAGTCGCTCAGCTTGCTGATCCAGAAGTGGTGGGAGGTGATCGGAAACCGCGCCGGCATCTCGTGGACAAAGACGCCGAGGCGCGCGTCACCATGTCTGCGCTTCCACCGCGCGAGCGCTCCCGCCAGCCAGAACGGAAAGCCTAACGAGTGATAGGCGCGTCCGGCGAAATGAAGCAGAACATCCGCATCGCCCACGCGATCGAGCTCGCGCGCGAGTGCGTCCTTGTCTGTTCCGACGATGCGAATTGGATCGCCGAGCGGCGTTGTTTTGGCCGCGCCGTTTTCGCGCACCAGGAACTCGATGGCTCTTGAGTCGTTAGGCCAATGCCGGCGCAAGTTCCAGCTGTAGGTGCCGATGCCACAGGTGGCGGGCGGCAACTCGGTTGTAATGACCACAAGCGGGCGCGGCTTCATCGCGGCGAAAGGCACCGACCGATCGTGCCCCAGAATCGCTCCGTCTGCTCGCTGAGCATGAACTCGCGACGGGCGAGCTCGAGTGCGTTCAGCGCGAGACGGCTGCGCGTTTCACTCGTTAGGCCGGCGAGCGCGCGCGCGATTTGCGTTGGCTCGGCGGTCGGAAGCAACATCGCGGCGGCGTTCGCATTCAGCAGGCGAAAGGCCGCCGATGTCTCCGGGCCATGATACAAGATGGGAACGCCGCTGCCGACGTAGGTGACCATCTTGGTCGAGAGACTGTAGCGGGCGAAGGTGTCGTGCTCGGCGCCGAACGGCATCGGCATGTAGAGAAGATCGGCGGTTTCGAGATCGCGCTGGAGTTGCGCCTCGTCGGCGAAGGGCAGGACGTGAACGCGGTTCGCATCGCCGAGCACCTGCGCGCGGACGTGCTCGCAACGCAAGGTGACCGTGACGCGCAGCTCGGGATGCTCGTCCTCGAGGATCTTTAGCGCGTCGAGCAACGCGCGGAGGTTCCGCTCATAGCTCATGTGGAAGAGACCCATGAAGTAGATGCGTAGCTCGCCCGACGAGCTCGCGCGATGCGGCGCGCCAAGGTGAGACAGTCCGTCTGTGACCACGACGAACTCGCGCGAACCATAACGGCGCGAGTACTCCTCGCCGAGCGCCTGCGAGATGACGAAGCGCGCGGCGGCATCGCGCCACGCATCGCGCATCGTTGCTTCACGCGCCTGCGCGCGGCGCGGGAAGGTGTAGGCGAGGTCATCGTGGACGGTGAGGAAGAACGGCAGCGAAAGCTCGCGCGCGACAGAGTGTGCGGCGGCGAAGTCGAGCCCGCCATGTGCGACCGCGTGGATCGCGGAGGCGCCGAGTTCTATGACTCGCGATTTCAACCGGCGACGGAAACGGCGCGCAAAGAAACCAGTCGTCGCCTGCGGCAATGCCGCGAGGCGACTGTGATCGAGCGGCCCCCAGGAAGGGCGGCTCGGCAGATGAAGCTCGTTGCGCCACGGTTTCGGTCTCACCGGCGCGGACGAAATGCTGCGCCACGCGAACGGCGCATCCGCGAGCAACGCGCGCAGAATTCGCGCGCCGCCGCCCGCAGAACCGAGACTGAATGGCTGCACGAATGCGATCGGGTGCGCGCTTTCCTTCAACTGCCGGCGATATGCCGCGATGGTGCGTTCCGCGATTTCGCGCCACGAGAATGTCGCGGCGATCTGCATGCTGCGTCGCGCGCGCTCCCGTTGTTCATCCGGTGACGCGCGCAACAACTCAACGATGCGCGCGCCGAACGTCAGCACGTCGCCGCTTTGCACGAGGCACTCCGGCAGTCCGCGGCTGAGGATGTCGCGCGGGCCTGCGGTGTCGTAGGCAACAGTCGGAATACCAGCGGCGAGTTGCTCGAGGACGGCGAGGCCGAAGCCTTCCACGTAGCTCGGAAACGCACCGACTGCGCATTCCGCAAGCCATCGCGGCAGGTCGTCCGGTTCGTAGCTGGAGATGAACTCGATCCCGGCGGTATCGATCGTCGCGAGGTCGCGGCGGATGACCGCTTCGTCGACCATGGTGCCGAGAAAACGGAAACGCGCGTGCGGCAGATCGGCGCGGACGCGGGTGATGATTTGCGGCCAGTCGAGCGCTCCTTTGCGCGGGCTCCACATGCCGACGAAACAGACGCGTTGCTGCGCGAAGCGCGTCGCCGCGAGTTGCGCCGCATCGGAGAAGGCGGCGCGACGCTCGTCGGTGAGACCGTAGGGTTCGACGAGAACCGGCTTGTGAATGTGCAGATCATCGCGCAGGGATTGCGCTTCTTCGTCGTTCGGCACGTTGACGACGTCGGCGTGACGCAGCGAGGCGATCGAGGCGCGACGCAATCGTCGATGCGTGAAGCGATAGAGAACCCGGCCGATCAGCTTGCCGCGCTCGGGTTGCGGCGCGGATTGCTCGAGACGCTCATAACGGCGAAATAATCCGACCGAGCGCGCCACAAGCAGGCCGCGAAAGCTGAGATCTTCCCGCGTAGCGGGCACGGTGCCGACGAGCGCATCGATCACATCGAAGCGGTGTCCGTGTTTACGAATGAAGGCGGCGGCTTTGCGCATGAAGATCAGCTGCCGCAGCGCGAACGTGATGCGCGTCGCGCGCACTCCCGGGAAGGCGTCGGTGAGCGCGAATTTCTCGACCGTGTGGCCGCTGGCCCGCCATTGATCGGCCAATTCCATCCAGACGCGGGACGCTCCGAGCCGGGCGTCCCACGGGAGATTTACGATCGCGAGGATGCGCAGCGGTCGCTTATCCATGGCGCAGGACGGCGGTCCAAAATTTGTGCCGCACGGGACTCACGTAGTGGCGCAGGATCAACTCCGGGCCTGCGTAGCGATCCTCATGTACGAACTGATCATCGAGTTGGAGGACGAACTTGCACGAGTCGAGCGGCGGCGCGCTGTTCGCGTGCATCGCGAGGTGCATCAGCGTTTGATTGGTGAAGAAGCTCGGCTCCCCACGGAGTTCCATGAAGCGCTCGATCGCGATCTTCCAATCCGGCTTTTCGCTGAGAAAGACGACGCCGGTGTTCACTGGATCGTGTTGTTCGTCTGTGCTGCGGAAGAGGCGGTTGTCGGCGGAAGGCTGGCAATCCGCGAGGTAAGCAGTGCGCGGAAGGTGATTCGCAATCGCGGCAGCGCCGGGGAAGAAGAGCACATCCGAGTCGACGTAAAGCGCGGGGCGGTTCGTCGGCCGCGACATGATGACTGCAAGTTGCCTGCCCGTCGGATGCTCGCGCAGATAGCTGCGGAATGCGGCGGGGAGATCAGTCGGGACGCGCTCGGACGCGATCTGCACATCGACGCAGCGGTCGATCGCTTTGAGCAGCGTGAAACTCCGCGGCACGTAGCTGCCATCGGACATCACGGTAAAGCTCAACGGCCGGCCAGCGTGTTTGAGGAAGGAGCGAATCGAGGCGACCTGCTCGGGCAGGGCTGCCTCGCCCGAGTAGGCGAAGACTTCGAAGGGCAACTCGCGTTGCGGCGTAAGCGTTTGCCTAACGAGTGCTGGCAGCGCGGCCGAGTAGAACCGGCGCACCGCTCCGCCTTCGGCGCGGGCGAGATGGTATCCGTAGTTCGGCATCTTTCACGCGGCGACGGCGGCGAGATGAGCGGCGCGGAATCCGCGGTAACTCAGCGCGATGTTGAGGAGCAGATTCGGCGCGGCGGAGATGAGATTGAAAATGAGAACGCCGCGCACGCTGGAAAAATCGGTGAATGGAATGAGCGCGAGCTGCGTGCCGAGGGTGAGCGGGATGTAGAGCCATGAACCGCGGATCCATGCTTTCGAGGAATTAAGCGCCCAGAGGGTGTTGATGAAGGCGCTCGCCACTGCGCCTCCGACCATGAGAACGAGCTCGCGCTCGAGGTGAGAATATTTGCTGCCGAGCACGTAGAGGAAGGCGGAGGGAAAGAGCCACGCGGTCGTGAGGATGACGGCGCTGAATCCGGCGACCGCACCGACGACGCCAGCGTATTGCCAACGCAAACGCCGCGGGCTTTGGCAGCGGGCGAAGGCGGGCGCGAAGACGTTGGTGAGCAGGTTGCTGATGACAGCGAAGATCATCGCGAGACGACCGAGCGCGCCGACTTCCGCGACCGAGCTGGCACGAGCTCCGAAAAGGCTGATCAGGAAAACGGTGATCTGTCCCTGGAGGCAGAAGAAGATGGAGTTGGCAGCCTGGCTGCGAACGAAACCGCGGATCGCGTGACGATCTTCCTCGTTTGGCGCGACGTCGAAGTCGATCACGCCGCGGACGTAACGGCGCAGCATCATGTACTGCAGGAAGATGGCTGCGGCGCTGACCGCGAGCGCGACCCCGGCGTTCAGGAAAACGAAGACGAGGCCGAGCAGGACAACGAGCCGCGAGATCGCGCCGGTAAGATCGATGGTGCGAATCCGATCGATGTCGGAGTGCAATCGCGGGACGACGCTAAGCACGCCCACCGCGAGCTGAGCGGCCAGACCGCCGAGGACAATCGCGACGAGCACGGTCGCGTAGCTGATTGACGCGCCGTTCTTGAGCAGCATGAAATATAGAATCGGCGTAACGATCAGCGCGGCGCTCGCGCCGAGCATGCGTCGCATGCGCAACGCGGTGGCGATGAGCTGCCCGAAGCGATGACGATCGCGCCAGACGCGGCCGCCAATTGAAACCACGCCGATGCTGATGCCGACGTCGGCGAGGACGTTGATCGTCGCCTGCATCGTGTTCGCGATGGTGAAATAAGCGTACTCGCCCTCCGAAAGTTGCCTAACGAGAAGAATGCCGCTGCCGAAGCCGATCAACTGCACGGCTGCCTGCGCGAAGGCGAAGCTGCCGACGACGCGGGCCCGTTGCAAAGCGCGACGGACGACGGGCGCCGATGTTTCGTCGAGCAGCGGTGAGGTGATGGAGCCGAAGAAGCTCATGATCGCACGCGCATTCGCGAGGCGGGCTCTATCCAGCGGCCGCCGCGTTTCACAGAAACGCCCTACAACGTCCTACGACTGCGCGCCGTTGCCGTTGTGATGGGCGTGGGTCGGCAGCGCGTTGCGAGGTTCGTCCTCGGCCGGCGCGTTGTAGTACTCGGAATACTGGTAGTAGTAGTACTCCGGCAACGACGTGTCGACGTAGTTCAGGATGACGCCGGGGACGTTGACCTGACGATTGTAGAGAAGCTCGAGCGCCTTCTTCGTCAGCCGCGCCGAGGTGTAACCCAGACGGCAAACCATCAACGTCGCGTCGATCTTCGGTGCGACGCTGGTGGTGTCGTCCGCCGCCAGGACCGGCGAGCTGTCGATCACGATGTAGTCGTATTGGTGATAGATCTCCTGCAGGAAACGATCGGTGCTTTCGCGAAGCAGATGCTCACTCGGTTGGGTGAGCGTTTTGCCGCGAGGCAGGAGGAAGAGATTCTCGGTCGCTGTCGGAACGACAACTTCCTGCCAGTGCACTTCGCCCTTCAGGACTTCCGCGAAGCCGATGCGCGATGAGATATCGAATGCTTCACGCTGGGCGCCGCGACGAAGATCGCCGTCGATCAAGAGCGTCTTCGCGCCGGAGAGCGCGAGGGTGATGGCGAGGTTGGCCGAGATGGTCGACTTGCCCTCGTTAGGCACTGCGCTGGTGATGAGCAGCGTCTTCGGACGCGGCCCGTCATACGGCATGAAGAAGATGGACGAGCGGACGTTCCGATAGGATTCCGCGAAGATGTGGCGGGCGTCGTCCGGCTGGAGGAGCGAAACTTTGCCCTTCGTCTTCTCGCGCGGAATCTGGCCGAGCACGTTTTCGTTGAAGTGATTCTGGAACTCCCCGAGCGAGGCCATGCGGTCGTCGATCCGGTCGAGCAGAAGGAGGACGGCGATGCCGGCGAGTGCGCCGCCACCGAGACCGATGAGGAGGCTCTTGAGCAAGCCGGGCCGGACGGAGGTCGGGATCGTCGCCATTTCCATGATGGAGATCTGGTCCCCGGCGTCGACCGATTGCGAGACACCAACGTCCTTGAGACTATTCGTTAGGCGATCGTAGAGCGCTTTCGAGCGGTCGACCTTGCCCTTGAGGCGATTGAACTGCGCGAGACGCTGGCTGAGATCAAGCGCCTTCGTTTCCCATTCCTTGATGTTGCCCTGCAGATTTTCCATCTGTTTCCCGATGGAATTGCGGCGGGTCTGAAGTTTCTCGAGCGCGTCGTTACGGAACAGTTGAATCAGGCTCTCCTGCTTCGCGATTTCCTCGTTCAGCTTGATCATCTTCGGATGGCGCGGACGAAGATCTTTCGCGAGCAGATCGCGCTCCGCCTTGAGCAGCTGCACGGCTTGCTTGGCCTTCAGGTAATCCGCTTCC
This sequence comes from Verrucomicrobiota bacterium, assembly GCA_030948555.1. Lineage (GTDB taxonomy): Bacteria > Verrucomicrobiota > Verrucomicrobiia > Chthoniobacterales > UBA10450 > JACCTI01. The sequence continues at coordinate 7,164 of JALZAD010000233.1, forward strand.
GGTCCGACATCGGCGAAGGGCATGCCCTGCTGCGGCTGTGACTTTTCACCGGGCGAAGCTTCGGTCTGCGGCTGATTAGCGGAAGGCGCGCGGTCGAGATTCTGGTCGAGGTCAAGCTTCTCCAGCAGCTCGTACTCGGTTTTCAGCTGCGCGTATTGCTGGTTGAGTCGAACGAGGTAAGCAGCGGCGCTATTCCCCTCTTCCTGGATGAAGCCGATGTTGTTCTGCTTCTGAAAATCAAGCATCTCGTCTTCGCCGTTGCGCAGGTCTTTCTCGACCTGAATCAACTGCTCGGTGATCGCGGTGGTGACGTTGTGGCCCTGGTCCTCACGCATGCCTTTTTTGAAGTCGAGATACTTCTGCATGACTGCGTTCAGATATGCCTGCGTGTAATCGGACGTGCTGCCGATGGCCTGCAATTCGAAGATCGAGGTGCGCGGCTTTTGCGTCACCGTGATGAGCACCGGAACGGGCTGCATTTCGGGATGAAGCGAACGAACAAGCGCTTCGGCGCTGCGACGGACTTCCGTGCTCTGCATTAACTGCACCTGCGTGCCGTAGAAGTTGACGCTGTCTTCGCTGTAGACCGCGTTCTGCGAAATGTTGAGCTTGCCCGCGAGCATCATCTTGGCGCTCGAGAGAAACGACGGCGGCGTCTGATAGATGAGCCACGCCTGCACGAACACGCCGATACAAATCGTGAGGAGTGGGATCCACCAGCGGCGAAGCAGGATGGCTCGGTAACGGTGAAGGCGCGTCAGAAATGACGTGCTCCAGGAAGCGGCATTAGGACGATCGAGGACCTGAGTTTGCATACGTTACATGTTGATCAAACGCTGCGGGACGAAGATGCGATCGTCCGGCTGCAAGGTGACGTCTTCGTCGGTGTGGCCCTCTTCGATGATCCGCTTCAGATCAACCACGACCTCCTGACCGTTCTTGCGGGTCAGCCGGACTTTGCGCTTGTTCGCGAAGTCGCCGAAGCCGCCTGCACGCGTCACTGCCTTGCTCACAGTGTACTGTTCGTCCGGGGGAATTTCTTGCGGGCCCGGCGCTTTCACGGAGCCGGTGAGGTAAACGCGACCGCGTGATTTTTCGCTCACATGATCGACCGCGATGATCACCGTCGCGTGGTAGTAATACTCACGTTCCAGTGCGCCCTTGATGTTGAAGGCGAGTTCCTTCGATGTCTTACCAGCCGCAGGAACGAGGCCGATGTACGGCACTTCGAGCTGACCGTTGTCGTTCACGCGCAGGCGCTGCGACTCGTTATCGCGGTCTTCCACCACGCGGAAGCTGACGAAGTCATTCGAACCAAGGCGGGTCCGGTCATCGAGCACAGCCATCGAGTTCGTCCGCATCACCGTGCTGGTGGTGGCCGGCTCAGGCGCAGTCGCTCGTGGAGTCGGCTGTTGTGGCGGAGGAACGCTTTCCTGCGCGAAAACCGGCGCTGCGCCAAGAGACACTGCGAGTAGGAATGTGTAGACCGAGACTCTCATGCTGCCCTTTTTTTCTGACTAGAAACTGTAGGTGCCGTCGATCGAGACACGATTCTGGCTGTAGTCCCGGAGCGGCACGTTCGAGTTCTTTTTTGTGTACTGATACCGCGCCCCGAGGGTGACGTGGCGAGTGAGTTGATAACCGAGCGAGAGCGCGCCGCCGTAGCGCTGCTGGTGCTCGTCGACGAAGCCGCCGGAATCATCCGCATCTTCGTAAAAGAGCTCGGTGCTCAGGAGCGTGCGATTGATGATGTTCCAGTTCGCGGTGTGCCGAACGTAGTTCAGCGTGATGTAATTCGAGTTCACTCCGAGCTGCGACTCGTGGCCGACAGACAAGCGATGGGTCAGCGCTGAGTTCACGCGATGCGAGAAGAGCGCGTTGATGTAGTAATCGTTCAGGTCGCGGTTGTCGTTGAAGGCGATGAAGCGGCCGTCCGGCGGGAGCGGTCCAAAGAGAACCACGCTGCTGTCGAAATTGATCATCTGATAGCCGCCCGCGACGCGCACCTTGAGGTAGTTGGTCAGCTGCGTTTCGACGAACCCGCCCACGCTGAAGGCGTTGTTATCGTTCAGCAGGTTTTTGTCGTAATTCGTGAAGACGTAGCTCGTCTCGAGGCCGACGCCGGTGGTCGAAGTTG
>JALZAD010000220.1 GCA_030948555.1 Verrucomicrobiota bacterium
GTGCGGATGTTTGCGCGCGCTTCCGCGGTAGCGGATAAGGCAGGCTTGATTTCGCTCCGCAACGTCACGCGCCATTATAAAAGCGGCGAGCGCATCGTGCATGCGGTCGATGGCGTCTCGCTCGAAATTGCGGACGGCGAGTTCGTCGCCATCACGGGTCCGAGCGGTTGTGGCAAGAGCACCTTGATGCATCTGATCGCGGGACTCGATACTCCCACGAGCGGCGAGATCACCGTCGACGATTTGCCGCTGCACAGCGCGGACGACAAGGCGCTGACGGAGTATCGGCGCCGCCGGCTCGGGCTCGTCTTTCAGTTCTTCAATCTGCTGCCGACCATGAACGTGCTTGAGAACGTCGGCTTCCCGCTGCTGCTGCAAGGCGTCTCGTTAGGCGAAACGCAAAGGCGTGCGCGCGAGCTGCTCGAGGTTGTCGGCTTGCGGGAACGCGCAGAACACTTTGTCCATCAGCTAAGTGGCGGCGAGCAACAGCGAACCGCGATCGCGCGTGCGCTGGTGCACAAACCGACTTTGCTGATCGCGGATGAACCCACCGGCAACCTCGACTCCGCTTCGGCAGAGAACGTGATGCAGGTCCTGTCACGCATCGGCGCAGAACGACGCGCGACGTTGATCGTCGTGACGCACAGCGCGGAGGTTGCCGCGGCTGCGACGCGCCGCGTTGAGATGCGCGACGGGAAAGTCGTGCCGGCGCACGTCCTTTAGCTTCGGCGAATCGTAACTTCAGCGTGCCGATCTACACCCTTGCCCGCACGCAGACCGCCGAGATGCCGCTGGAACGCTGCTGGGCCTTCTTTTCCGATCCGCGCAATCTGGCGAAGATCACGCCGCCTTCCCTCGGTTTCCGCGTTCGCTCCGATCTGCCGGAGGAGATCTATCCGGGGTTGATGATCCGTTATCGCGTGTCGCCGCTTCTCGGAGTTCCGATGACTTGGCTGACTGAGATCACGCGCGTCGAACGGCCGCGGTACTTCGTCGACGAGCAGCGCGTCGGCCCATATCGCATCTGGCACCACGAGCATTTCTTCCGCGCGATCGACGATGCGCGGACCGAAGTTCGCGACCTCGTCCACTACATGCCGCCGCTGGGTCCGCTCGGCGCCATCGTGAATGCATTACTCGTTAGGCCGCAGCTCGAGCGGATCTTCGATTTTCGAACCGAGCAGCTGGCGAAAATGGCGCGCGGGGCGCTCGCTTGACCGCCCTCGGAAAAGCGCTTTACCTAAACGTCGCAGCCCGTAATCTCCGCGACGCCGTGGAACTAAAAGACATCAAAGCCATCATCGATTTGATGAAGAAGAACGACTTGTCGGTCTTCGAACTGGAGAAGGACGGCTTCAAGCTGAAGCTGCAAAAAGGGGCGGGCGATCAGACGCTTTTCACCTCAGCCGTGCCGGCAATCGCGCCGCTGGCGGTGCCGATGCCGATCGCTGGTGGCGGCGGTCAGGCGAGTGCCGCTGGGGCCCAGAGCCCGAGCGGAACACCTGCCGCGCCGGCGGAAAAAGGCGCACCGCTGCGCGACATCACTTCACCGATGGTCGGCACGTTCTATCGCGCCGGCTCACCGGATTCACCGCCGTTCGCCGACGTCGGTAAGTCCGTCAGCGAGGAGAGCGTCGTTTGCATCATCGAAGCGATGAAAGTGATGAACGAGATCAAAGCGGAAATGAGCGGCACGATCGCCGAAGTGGTAGCCGAAAACGGGAAGCCGGTGCAGTTCGGCCAGGTGCTTTTCCGCGTCAGGTAAGTAGCGCAAGCGGAGAGCTGGCGTAGTGTCCGCTTCGCGATTGCGAAAGCCCTGATGTTCGAAAAAGTCCTCATCGCAAACCGCGGCGAAATCGCGCTGCGCGTCATCCGTGCCTGCAAGGAGCTCGGGGTCAAAACGCTCGCCGTTTACTCGGAAGCGGATGTTGATTCGCTTCACGTGCAGCTCGCGGACGAAGCGATCTGCATTGGTTCGCCGCCGAGTTCCGACAGCTACCTGCGCATGGACCGCATCATGAGCGCGGCCGAAGTCGGCGACGTCGATGCAATCCATCCGGGCTACGGATTCCTCGCGGAGAATGCGCACTTCGCGGAGGTCTGCGAGAGTTGCAAAATCAAATGGATCGGTCCTTCGCCCGCCGCCATGCAAGCGATGGGCGACAAGAATTCGGCGCGCGCAAACGCACGCAAGGCGGGCGTGTCCGTCACGCCGGGCAGCGACGGAATTGTCGAAACCGAGAGCGATGCGCTCAAGGTCGCGCGCAAGATCGGATTCCCCGTCATGATCAAAGCCGTAGCCGGCGGCGGTGGTCGAGGCATGCGCGCGGCGCATAACGAAGCTTCGTTTGTCCCGATGTTCCACGCGGCGAAGACGGAGGCCGAGAAGGCGTTCGGCAACGGCGATGTCTACATCGAGAAGCTGATCATCAATCCGCATCACATCGAGTTTCAGGTCATCGCGGATTCGCATGGCAAAGTGATTCACCTCGGCGAGCGCGATTGTTCCGTGCAGCGGCGCAACCAGAAGGTGATCGAAGAATCACCGTCGCCAATGCTCACGCCTGCGTTGCGCAAGAAGATGGGGAAAGCGGCGGTGAAGCTCGCGGAGTCGGTCGGCTATGTGAATGCCGGCACGATGGAGTTCCTGGTTGATGACGAGGGCAACTACTACTTCATCGAGATGAACACGCGGATTCAGGTCGAGCATACCGTGACCGAAGAGGTCTTCGGCTGCGACCTGGTGAAGGAGCAAATCCGGATTGCTTCCGGCGAGCACTTGTCACCCCACATCGCGAACGCAATCCCGCGCCAGCACGCGATCCAGTGCCGGATCAACGCGGAAGATCCCGAGCGCAATTTCCAGCCGTCGCCGGGTAAAATTAATTTCTACTACGCGCCTGGCGGGCGCGGCGTGCGCGTCGATTCGCATGCCTACACCGGCTACGTCGTCCCGCCCTATTACGACTCGATGATCGCGAAGTTGATCACCGTCGGCGCGACGCGTGCGAGTGCGATCGAACGCATGCGCCGCTCGCTCGACGAGTACTACATCACGGGCATCAAAACGACGGTGCCGTTCCATGCCGCGATCATGCGCAACGCTGAGTTCCGCAGCGGCAAGTACGACACCGGGTTCGTCGAGCGTTTCATGAGCGCGGATAACTTTTCGCTTCCGCCGCACTCGACACGCCTGCACGAGTGATCTCCTGTAGCGCCGCTACGCTCTACGGCATTCTCGATCTCGGCTACGTCGATGCGAGCGCTGCGCCGCAGATGACGCGCGAGATGCTCGGCGGCGGCGTCGACCTGATCCAACTCCGCGCGAAGAACCACTCGTTAGGCGCGATCGCGCAGCTCGGCCGCGAGCTTCACAACATCACCGCCGATGCCGGTGTTCCGCTGGTGATCAATGACTATCCGGAAGTCGCGCGCGACATCGGTGCAGAAGGCGTGCACGTCGGACAGGATGATCAATCGATCGCTGGTGTCCGCGGAGTGACTGCGGGCGATTGCTTCATCGGTAAATCAACTCACAGCGTCGCGCAGGCGGAAGCCGCCGCCGCAGAAGGCGCGGACTACATCGGCTTCGGTCCGCTCTTCGCCACGCCCACAAAACCCGACTACGTGCCGATCGGAATCGACGACGTCGCGCGCGTTCACGAACTCGTGAGGCTGCCGATCTTCTGCATCGGCGGAGTCAAATTCGAAAACCTCGCGCAACTCATCGCGGCCGGCGCGCGCCGCGTTGTGATCGTCTCCGGATTGCTGCAAGCGCCGGATGTCGCGAACTACGCGCGCGCCTGCAAAACGCTTCTCGAGCGCGGCCGCGAAAGCTAGGGGCGAGCAGCCGCGGCGAGTGCAATCTGGACGCCCGCGACCGCCATCCCGCCTTCGCCCACAGCCGCCGCGCAGCGTTTGACCGAGCCGGAGCGCACGTCTCCCGCGGCGAAGATTCCTGGCAGGCAAGTCTCGAGTGGACCGGGCGAGCGTTTGCTGCGCTTCCAAGCCGGCGCATCAGCGACGTCGGCACCGGTGCGGATGAATCCTTTGTCGTCCCGCGCGATCTCCGCTGGAAGCCATTCCGTGCAAGGTTCCGCGCCGATCATCGAGAAGATCGCCGGCGTGCGGACGACGCGCCGTTCACCTGTTTTGGTATTTTCCAGCTCCGCTTCCTCAAGCTTTGTCCGGCCGGATAACTTCCGAATCTCGGTGTCGGTAAGAACCTCGATGTTCTCGCGCTTCTCCACCCGCCGCGACAGATAGCTGGACATATTCTTCGAAAGATCGCCGCTGCGGATGACGAGGAGCACCTTGGTCGCGCTTTCGGAGAGGAACATCGCGGCTTGTCCGGCCGAGTTGCCGCTGCCGGCGACGATCACTGTTTCGCCGCTGCAAAGCTGACCTTCCAGCGCGGTCGCCGCATAGTAGACGCCCATCCCGTCGAAGCGTTCCCGACCTTCGGCATCGAGCCGCCGGTAATGCGCGCCGGTCGCGATCAGCACCGTCTTTGCGCGGAGCAACGTCGGGCACCCTTCGACCTCGATGCACGCGCAGTATTCGGCGTCGCCATCGTAGCGCAGCGACAGCACCTCGGACGGCGTGGAGAACTTCGCGCCAAACCGAAACGCTTGTAGTTGAGCCAGCCAGGTTAAGTCGCCGCCGATGATCCCGGTCGGAAAGCCGAAGAAGTTTTCGATCAAAGATGACGATCCGGCCTGGCCGCCTGGCGCATAACTTTCCAGCACGACGGTCTGCAAGCCTTCCGACGCGGCATAGACCGCCGCCGCCAGCCCCGCGGGGCCGGCACCGACGATGGCAAGATCGGCTCTGATCTCGCTCTCCTTCTCCAGCGCGAGTGGCCGCAGAAGCCCGGCCTCTTGCGCAACTTCGCGCAACGAAGGTCGGCGCAGGGGAGCTCCCGCCGGAGTAATTAAGGCAGGCAGATCATCACTCGTTAGGTTCAGACGGCGGGCGAGTGCCCGGCCCTGCTCGGTCTCCAACTCCACCAGGTGGTGCGGGATGTGGTTCTTATCCAGGAAGTCGTCCAGCCGATGGCCCGCCCGTGCCTCGCGCGCCGCGAGGACGCGCAGCCCGGCGAACGTTCGATCACGCCGCAAGCGGCGACGGCGCATGATCAGCGCATTGACGATCGGCGTGCTCACCGCAGGCACCTCCGCGAAAGCGCGGCGAAGCTCCGCAGCCCGAACGTAAAGGATCTCAGCTTCGCGCGAAGTAACTCGCGCGCTGGCGAGAGCCGAGGTGCCCTGCAGCATCGCCACGTCGCCGACAAAGTCGCGCTCGCCGGCCGTAGCGAGGACTTGCTCCTCGCCATCGCGCGGCTCAAAAACTTCGATCTCACCGCGAAGAATGACAGTTAAACCAAGGTCGCGCTCGCCCGCGTGGTAGGCGAGTTCGCCATGACGCAGAACCCGCCGCTGCGCGAAAGGTTCAAGCAACGAAAGCTGGTGATCATCCAGCTTCGGAAACGCGATACTCTCCGTGTCGCGATAGAACTGCTCGTCCTGCTCCTGCTCCGATATCACGGCGCGACGTTAAGGCTCGAACGCGATGAGCACGAACATTCTCGCCGATTCCGTCACCGCCTTATTCGCCGATGATCTTAACCAGCACGCGCTTTCTACGCCGGCCATCGAACTCGCCATAGAAGATCTGTTCCCACGGACCGAGATCGAGTTTGCCGGCAGTAATCGCTACGACTACTTCGCGGCCCATGATCTGCCGTTTCAGGTGCGCATCGGCGTTATCTTCGCCGGTGCGATTGTGCCGGTAGCCGGCGATCGGCGCGTGCGGGGCGAGCTTCTCCAGCCAGAGTTCGTAGTCGTGGTGCAGACCCGATTCGTCGTCGTTGATGAAGACTGACGCCGTGATGTGCATCGCATTGACGAGGCAGAGGCCTTCGGCCACGCCGCTCCGCGTGACATGCTCTTCGATCGTCGGCGTGATGTTGATGAACCCGCGGCGAGTTGGGACTTCAAACCATAAGTGTTCGGTCAGCGACTTCACGGGTTTGACTTAGCCGCAGCGACGACATCGATCAACGCTCAACACTGGCCGGCGTTAAGAAAACTAGATTCTAAGTTCCAGCCGCGCTTAACTCGGTGGGAAAGACTCGATGAGCAGGGCATTCGTCAAAGAAGATGTTGACCCGCCGGAGCGTTCCGGGCGCGCGCGAGCGGCCTCAGGACTGCCACCTGGCGCGACGAACTACATCACGTTGAATGGCGCCGCCCGCCTGCGCGAAGAGCTACAGGCTCTGCAGCGCGATGCGGGTACCAACGCCGCGCGAATCGCTGAGCTGCAGGGCCTGCTACGGTCAGTGACAATCGTCGAACCGGCGGGCGATCCGGACACCATCGCGTTCGGCGCGAAGGTCACGTTGCGTGATCGCGAGGGGAACTTGCGCGTCTATCAAGTCGTCGGCGTCGATGAGCTTGAGTTTTACCCGGACGCGGTGAGTTGGATATCACCTATCGGTAAGGCGCTTCTCGCGGCTGAGCCCGGTGAGCGCGTGACGCTCGAGAACGATGAACGCGCGGAAATCGTGCGCGTGGAGTATTAGGAGCCAGCCGTCCAACTCCGGCTACTCGACCGCGACACCTTTCCAGAATGCGACGCGACCTTTGATGTTTGCTGCCGCGGGTTTGGGCTCGGGATAGTACCACGCCGCATCGTGATTGGTCTCGCCGTTCACCAGGACGTCGTAGTAGTTCGCTTCGCCTTTCCAGGGGCAGTTGCTGCGAGTCGCGCTCGTGGTGAAGCAGTCGGTTCGTAGCGTCTCCGCCGGAAAGTAGTGGTTACCTTCCACGACAACCGTGTCGTTACTCTCCGCCAAGGTGATACCGCGCCATGTTGCTTTCATAAATTGTTGCCGATCGAAACCTGCCCTTCGATGGAATCGTCCAACGTTTTACCGATGGCGGCGCCGATCAGCATCTTGACGCCTGCGACTGCGCTGCCGTGCTTCGTATCCCAATAGTATCCGTTCGATGGCTCTACTTTGATGACGGTAATCCGCGGATCGTCGACGCCCTCAGTAAACCAGGTTTTGATGATCGGCTCCCAGAGCTCTTTGATCTTCGCCTTGTCGCGCGAAATCGTTCCGCGACCTTCGAGGATCAAGAAGTCGGAATGTGCGGATCCTTGGAAGTAAAGCTTCACCGAAGGATTGGCGGATAGCTCCCGGTTCTTGTGGCTGTCGTCCGCGCTGAGGAACCACAGGTTTCCGTGGTCGTCGACCTCTTGGACACTCATGGGCCGCGCGCCACTGGATGCACTGCCGATCGCGTTCGTGCAGAAGAAGCAGGTCTCCGCCTTCCCGATCAGCTCCTTGATCTTAGCGACTGCCTCTGAGCTGCCTAAGTCTCGGCGGTTCTCTTCCGGTTGGTTTTGGTTAATCGAATCCATCATGTCCTTTGACGTGTTACTTCTTCTTCGTCTGGCGAGACCAGACGGTTGCGAACTTCTCCGCGGCTTAACTAACCTTCTCTTCGAACTCGCCGCGTTCGCGGTTCTTGCGGCAACGATCCCATGGAAAACATTTGCCGTTCATCGCGATGTAGACTCCGGTCGGCAACAGTTGGACGAAGCTGAGTGCGCTCCCAAGATTGAACAGCCCATCGGAGCTGCCGAACGCGTAGGGGATCATCGCGCCAGTCAGCACGACCGTCTTATCCTTCACCGCGCTCGCTACGGCCGCCGCGGTTTCCGTCATCGTGTCGGTGCCGTGCGTGATGACGATGCGTGCTTCCGGCGCGGAGACGCAGTTTTGCACGATGAGCGCGCGATCGGCATCCGTCATCTCCAGGCTATCGACCATCATCACCGTGCGAATCGTGACCTCCACGCGCGAACGGCCGAGCCGGAGCATCTCGGCCAGGTGCGTCTCCTTGAAGTAAAGCTGCCCGGTGCGCTCGTTGTATTCTTTGTCGAACGTGCCGCCGGTCACCAGGATTCGAATCCGCATCAGAGAGGAAGCTGTATTGCAGGGTAGATCACGTCGAAGAAAATTTCCCCGCGGCCGTGGAAAGCTGTTCCACTTCACGACTGAGCTGGAAATTTCGACACCCGATCGCCTCTGTCCGCGCGTAATCATCGGCATGGACAATCGCCAATTCGCTATCGTCACGGGCGCGTCGAGCGGCATCGGCCTGGAGCTCGCGAAGCTCTGCGCGGAGAACGGATTTGATCTTCTGCTCGCCGCCGATCGCCCGCTGGAAGAAGCCGCGGAAGAATGCCGCCAGCTCGGCGCTCATGTCGAGACCATCGAAGGCGATCTATCGAAGAGTGAAGGTGTCGATCAGCTCTATGCGGCGAGGGACGGCCGCGCCGTCGATGCTTTGCTTGCCAATGCCGGGCACGGACTAGGCGGTGGCTTTCTCGACCAGGATTTCGAGGAAGCGCGCCATGTCATCGAGACAAACATTACCGGGACGATTTACCTGATTCAAAAGGTCGGGCGCGATATGCGCTCGCGCGGGCAAGGCAGGGTCCTGATCACCGGCTCGGTGGCCGGTTACATGCCCGGCGCTTTCCACGCGGTCTATAACGGAAGCAAGGCGTTCATCGACTCTTTCTCCTTCGCGCTCCGCAATGAGCTAAAAGATTCCGGCGTCACCGTTACCTGCCTTATGCCAGGACCGACAGAGACCGACTTTTTCGAACGCGCCGACATGCTCGACACGAAGGTCGGTGCGAGCAAGAAGGCCGACGCGGCGAAAGTGGCCAAGGCTGGGTTCGACGCGATGCTGAAAGGCGAAGGCGATGTCGTTGCCGGGCTCATGAACAAGCTGCAGACGACGGTTGCGAATGTAATGCCGTCCTCGGCGCTCGCCGAGATGCACCGGAAGCAAGCTGAGCCGGGAACGGCGAAAAGTTAGCGCGACTCGTGAGCGGCGATCAGCGTGCGGCGCTGATTCGTTACGCGGAACGCCGCG
>JALZAD010000275.1 GCA_030948555.1 Verrucomicrobiota bacterium
CCACCTCACCGGCTCAGCTGGCCAACATCGCTACCCGCGGCCTCGTGCAGACGGGCGACAACGTGCTGATTGGCGGCTTTATCATTGGCGGAACCGAGCCAGCGAAAGTGCTGGTGCGCGCGACGGGTCCCTCCTCTGGAGTAGCCGGTGCGTTACCGGATCCGACGCTGGAGGTTCACGACGCGAACGGAGGAGTGATCAGCAACGACAACTGGCGTGAGACGCAAGAGGCGGAGATCACTGCCACAGGAATTGCGCCGACGGATAATCGCGAAGCTGCGGTGCTGGCGACACTTGTCCCCGGCAACTACACAGCGGTAGTGCGGGGCGCCGACGATACAACGGGTATTGCTGTCGTCGAGGCTTATAACCTCCAGTGATGACCTAACGACAGCTCTCGAGTCTTCGCGCGACGGCTTCGGCTTTCGGCGCGTCAACTGGCGTGAGCATACCTTGTTGTCTGACCTGGTCCCACGCCATCACGCTGCGCTGCAGAAACTCGCATGCTGCGCGCGTAGTTGAAGGGTCGCGCTGGGCGAGCTTCTCGTAAGATGTCGCTAGCGCCTCGCAGACTTGAGCGAGGCGACTGCGGACTCGTGCATTTTGCGGATCCTGCTCAGCAGAAGATTGCGCCATTGACTCCGCGCGACGCAGGTACACGAGCGCTTGCGCTGCGTTGCCTCGGTCGGTGAACAATCGGCCCAGAGCTTCCAGGGAAATGATCAGATCGCCGCGTGCTTCCACGCGCTCGGGGTCGTGCTCGAATAGCTCTTGGCTGATCCCGATCGCCTGTTGATACCGCTGCAATGCGTCGTCGCCTCGCTGCAGCTGAACAAGCAGATCGCCGAGCGACGAATAGGTCACAGCCAGCCACCGGCGGTGGCCCTGATCGGCGGGGTCAGCCTGTGAGAGCGCTTCCATAAATTCAATGGCGCGCGCATAACTCCTGAGCGCGGCGCTGCTGTCCCCGACCGCCGCGAGGAGACGACCGAGGCGAAAATAAGAGGCCCACATATCGCGCTGATAGCGGGTATTGCGCGGATCCTCGGAGAAGAGCTGCTCTGCCGCTTCCATCTTCTGTCGCGTGAACGCCAGCGCTTCCTCGTACCTGCCGAGCGTCTCCAGCGCGTCCGAAATACCGCTGTAGGTGTTGCCGAGATCACGGACCGCTTCCTTGTTGCCCGGATTCGCGGCGACGACTGCTCGCTGCACTTCGACGGCGTGTTGGTTTGCGTCGAGCGCGCCATTTGCATCACCCGCATCAGCCAGCGCGATCGCCAAGTTGCCATAGCAATCTGCGAGTAATTTCTGTGGCGCGCCGCCGGTGAGTGCCTGGACGAGCGCGAGCGACTTGCGCGCGTAGTCGACGGCCGCGGCGGAGTGGCCGGAAATCTTCATCACGTCACTGAGGTCGCCGTAGCTTTCGGCGAGCTGCCGGCGGTAGGCGGTATTCTGAGGCGCATTGCGCACGATCTCTTCGTTGAGACTGACGGCTTTTTGACGGCTCGCGAGCGCTTGCGGCATACCGAATGTGACGCGGCCGATGTGCTGATATGCGGCCGCGAGCTCGCTCTTCAGTGAGAGATCATCGCCACCGGCTTCGCGTGCCAGCGTGTCGAGGTATTCCAGCGCGCGACGTGTTACCAATTGCCGCGCCGGCAACGCGCCGGGAAGATCGGCGATCGAATCATGCACCTCGACCATGAAAGAGTTCGCCAGGCGCCGCACGTCATTGAAGCGCCGTTCCGCGACATGCTTTTGGTGCAACGTCGCGACCACTCCTGCCAGCAAAGTTACGAACACGGCGGTGCCGGCGGAGACGCCGAGCTTGTTGCGCCGGACGAACTTTCCGGCGCGATAACCGAGAGTGTCTTTGCGCGCGCGGACTGGCCAGCCGGAGAGATAGCGGCGGATGTCATCGGCGAACTGCCCCGCCCCCCGGTAGCGGCGCTCCGGGGCTTTCGAGACGGCGCGGAGCACGATCGTATCGAGGTCGCCTCGGAGTTGGCGGCGCACCGCGGGGTCAGTCGCGGCGATACTCGGCCAGAGTGGTTCTTCTTCGCAAATAACGCGCTGCATCTCAGTAGCCGTCGGCTCGGCGCGGCCGAATCGATGCGCAGGACGCTCCGTCAGCAGCTCATACAGAAGGATACCTAACGAGTAGACGTCGCTGACAGTCGTGACCGGCTCGCCTCGGACTTGTTCAGGCGATGCGTAACCGGGAGTAAGGCGTTCTCGACCGGCCGCGGTCACTTCCCAGGAGCTGTCGCCCGCGGCAAGCAGCTTCGCCATACCGAAGTCCAAGAGCTTCGGTTCACCCTCCGCGGTCACAAGGATGTTAGCCGGCTTCAGGTCGCGGTGGACGACGAGGTTCTGGTGCGCGAACTGCACCGCGCCGCAGATCTTGCGGAAGAGCTCGAGTCGCTCCCTGGTCGTCAGATTTTGCGCGAAGGCGTAGTCAGTTACGCGTGCGCCAACGACGTATTCCATCACGAAATACGGGAGGCCGTCTGCGGTGGTGCCACCATCGAGCAGCCGCGCGATGTTCGGGTGTTCGAGGCGGGCGAGGATCGCGCGTTCGGCGCGGAACCGGCGCAACACTTCGTCGGTATCCGTGCCGCGCTTCAGCAGCTTGATCGCCACTTCCTTCTGGAACTCATCGTCGACGCGTGTGGCGAACCAGACCGTTCCCATGCCACCGCGGCCGAGCTCGCGGAGCAGCTGGTAGGCGCCAAGGCGAATCCCGCTTTCGCTCGCGAGCGCATCCGTATGAACAAGTCCGGCGTTATCCGCACAAAGGTCGAATTCGTCTTCTGGTTGCTCGAGCAGCGACTGGACTTCGCGCCGGAGGGAGATGTCGTCCGCACAGGCGGTGGCAACGAAATCGGCGCGTTGCGCCGTCGGCTGCTCCAGCGCTGCCGCGAGAGCTGCCTTTACCTGTTGCCAACGCTCTGGGGTCATCCGGCCGCCGCGCCGATTTCGCGCTGTAGCCAGCGGCGCGCAGTCGTCCACTCGCGCTTGATCGTCGCCTCCGAAAGCGCCATCAATTCGGCGGTCTCGGCGATCGTCAGCCCGCCGAAAAAACGCAGCTCGACCACCTGCGCCTGGCGAGGGTCGAGCGCCTCCAGACCTTTCAGTGCGTCGTCCACCGCCCTGATGCTAATCGCGCGCTGGTCATAGAACTCCAGCGCCGCATCGAGTTCGAGCTTCGGTGTGCCGCCGCCGCGTTTCGCCGCCGTGCGCGCATCGGCGTGGTCGGCTAAAATCCGCCGCATCATGCGGGCTGCGATGGAGAGGAATTGCAGGCGATTTGTCCAATCAACAGACCGTTGATCGACTAGGCGGAGATACGACTCGTGGACGAGCGCCGTCGGTTGGAGCGTATGATCCGCCCGCTCGCGACGCAGATAACTGGACGCGAGGCGGCGGAGTTCGTCGTAAACGGCGGGCAACGCTGCGTTCATCTCGGCGCGGCCGACGTTCGGCAGGAGATCATTGACCAGATCCTCGAGCGCAGCGGCGGTCGGCTTTTCAGGACCGTTCACGGCATAAAAACTACAATGTTGCCGTCAAGCTGTCGAGCAGGTCACGCGGCAACCTGATTTTGCGTGAGCTGATTTTGATTTTTTTCCCGCGAGAAGTTTGAAATGGCTTGTGGCGGCCGCGTCTGCCGACTCATAAAAGCCGGCACTGTTTCCTGCCTATCCACGCCGACGGGAATCGAATCGGCGGGAACGACGATTGGAAAACTATCGACGGCAGGGCGACGACGCAGGAAGTGGATTGCGGAGCACCGGAGCTCCTCCCTCTGACGCTCGGGAAGCGCACTCGTAGCGTTCCTCTATTCAGGAACGAACTACACCTTCATCGTGCGGGGCAAAGGCGAGACGACTGGGGTAGCAGTCGTTGAAGCTTACCGGCTCCAATAGTCAGCCGTTCGCTTGGTCACGCCGAAAAAAATCGATGCGGCGCAAAAATATTTGAGCTAGAAC
>JALZAD010000303.1 GCA_030948555.1 Verrucomicrobiota bacterium
GCCATGTGGGGCGGGCTGGCGCTCTTCGCTGCTTCCGCGTGGGATCGCATGCCCGCCAGGTTCCGCATCGCGGGACTTTGCCTAACGAGCGCGGCTGCGCTCGCGGTCATCGGCTATCTGGCGTCAATCCCGGCGTGGCCGGAATCGAAGTGGTTCGTCATCGGCCCTGCTCTTGTGCTCATCGCTGCGGGCTGTGCCGCGATCTACTTCGTGGTCCGCGAGCGCGAGACGGTCGCGATCAGCATCCTTTTCCTAGCGATGGTGCCCTGCGGCCTTTCCGTCGCCGAAGGGATGATGCGTTTCGACCCGCAATTCTCGCTGGCGAGCGCAGCCGGCGTTTTGCAAGGACAGCTCGGAAAAGACGGCGAGGTCCTCTTCGAAGGAAGGCCAATGGCCGCGAGCAGTCTGCTCTTCTATCTCGATCGGCCGTTCAGAGTCGTCGATGAAAATGCGGCCCTCACCGGCCTCGCAGCGTCGCATCCGGTTTACCTGATCATCGACAAAGAGCGCGTCGCGTTCTGGCAGGAGCGATTGACCGCCCGCTTCCATATTTATCACCAGGAGACGACCTGCGGACCGCACGTCGTGATCAGCAACCAGCCCTGAGATCCGCGGTTGAAAATCGGGCTCGTCACTCTACTGTGTGCGCTCACTTTCCAGGACCACAGAAGCTTATGTCGCAACATCGCAGTCTTAAAGGTGCCAGCACTATCGCGGCAAAACGTAACGTCCTGAAACGTTTCGAGCGGGTCGAGCTGCTGAAGAAGCGCGGGCAATGGAAAGACGGCGCGAAGGTCGTCGGCCTGCCGAAGACGAAGCCGGACGTCTAACCGCGCAACGCTTGCGCACCGGCGCTGAATCATGCGCCTAAATCGTTTTCTCGCCGCCGCCGGTGTCGGTTCCCGCCGACGTTGCGATGAGCTGATCGCGGAGGGTCGCGTGACCGTGAACGGTCGCGTCTGCACCGACTTCAGCTATCAGCCGGATCCGACCGACCACGTCAAAGTCGGAAGCAAGATGGTTCGGGCCGAGCGGCGCATCGACCTTGTCTTGCATAAACCGGCGGGCTTCGTTTCGACGCGGAGCGATCCGCATGCGCGGAACACCATATTCGATTTGCTGCCGCCGAATCTGCCCCGGCTCTTCAACGTCGGCCGTCTCGATGCGCAGAGCGAAGGTCTGCTCATCCTGACCAACGACGGGGATCTCGCGCAGCGGCTCACCCATCCGCGCTACAAAATCGACAAGGAATACGAGGTCACGCTCGATCACGCGTGGAACCCCGAGCTCGCGCCAAAGTTATTGAAAGGCGTGATGCTGGACGGCGAACGCGCACGCATTGAACTCATCGTCCCGGTCCACCCGATGCAGCTTCGCGTGGTTTTGCGCCAGGGCATCAATCGCCAGATCCGCCGCATGTTTTACGAAGTCGGCTACGAGGTGAAACGGCTCGTCCGCACGCGCATTGGGACTCTGCGCCTCGGTGACTTGCCGCGCGCGCATTGGCGCCATTTGACGAAAGCGGAGTTGCAATCGCTCGATCAGCCGTCATCCCGAGCGAAGTCGAGGGACCCCGCGGCTTAATCGACGGTAGAGCGCGGGGTTCCTCGACTCCGCTGGCGCTCCGCTCGGAATGACTCGCAGATCTGTAGTCACTCCGCCTCGGCCCGAAGAATCTCGAGGGGCGGCGTGCTCCCAATCCCGCGACTCGTCAGAAGTCCGATCGCAACCGTTAGCCCGCTGACGGCTGCTACCGTGATGAGCAGCGGCCAGATCGACGGCGCGTAATCGAGCTTGAAGACGAAACGCGCGAGGCCCCAGCTCGAGGCGAGCGCGAGTAGGATTCCGGTGCAGCTCGCAAGCAGGCCGAGCATCAGGTACTCAGCGCAAAGGATCTTCCAAATTTGCGCGCGCGATGCGCCAAGCGTGCGAAGCAGCACGCTTTCTTTCAGGCGCTGATAACGTCCGCTCCAGACCGTGCTCGCGAGAACGATAATCCCCGCGCCCGCGGTGAAGAGCGACATGACGCGGATGACGAGCGCAACCTTTGTTAGGATCGAATCGACTGTCTGAATGACGGACGTGAGATCGAGCGCGGAGACATTGGAGAACTTCGCCACCACCGCGCTTTGCAATCGCGCGGATGCCGCGGCGTCCGGCACTCGACTGACGAGCACGTTGAAGGTCGGTGCGGACTCGAGCACGCCGGCGGGAAAGACGACGAAGAAGTTGGTCTGAAACCGCTTCCAATCGATGTCGCGCGTGCTGGCGATTTTCGTGCGGATCGGGATTCCCTGAACATCGAAGAGGAGCTCGTCACCAATCGTCGCGCCGAAGTCGTGTGCGATTTCTTTGTCGATCGAGATCGGCACGGCGTCGCCCGGTTTGTAGTCGACGCGCCCGATCCATTTACCGGCCACGATCGTCTCTGTGTCGGCGAGTGTCTCGCGATAGGTGCACCGATACTCGCGCTGCAATTCCCACTCCGGCATCTTGCGCGCGGGATCGGCGAGAATGTCGGCAACCGAGCGTCCCTTGATCTCTGCCAGCCGCATCGTGACGATCGGCGCTTCCTGCATGACAGGGAGACCGTTCGCGCGGACGAGATCGGCAACGTCCTTGGTTTGGTCCGGCTGAATATCGAAGAGGAAAATGTTCGGCTGGTTGTTCAGATCGATCGAGCGGAACTGCGCGAGCAACACTTCGCGACTGAGATAGAGATTGAGCAGAAGGAAGGTGCCGAGCCCGAGCGCGACGGTGAGCAGGAGCGTGCGGTTGTTTGGCCGGTACAGATTCGCGAGGCCTTGTCGCGCGGCGAAGCTCCAGTTGTGCGGGAAGAATCTGCGCACCGTCACGATGAGGAGCTTGGCCATGCCGGCGAAGATCGCGATCGCCACGCCGAGCACCGCGGCGAAGATCAGTCCGCGTTTCCAGGTGTCGGTTTGTGAGATGGCGAACGCCGCCACGCTTGCGGCGATGATCACGTAAACGAGCGCGACCACGCGATCGAAGCGCCGCGGCTGTGTTTCATCGCCCGCGCTCGAGCGCAGGATCAACAAGGGTGAGAGACGGCGAAAGCGCAGCAGGGCGGGCAAGGCAAACAGGACGCAGATGGCGAAGCCGAGCAGCATGCCCTGGACGATCGGCACCCATGCGATCGTCGTCGCAATTGGCACCGGGATGAAGCTCTTCAAGACCGCCGGGAAGATGCGTTGCATGGCGACGCCGAGCGCCGCCCCGGCCGTCGCGCCGATCAATCCCATGGCCGCGGCCTGCAGCAGGTAGATGATAACCGTGCTGTGCGCCGGCGCGCCGAGACAACGCAGGATGGCGGCGGTCTTTTGCTTTTGCTGAAGGTGCGCCTGGATCGCGCTCGCCACGCCAACCGCACCTAACAAGAGCGAGATGAAGCCGACCAGATTCAGGAAGCGGTAGAGGTTTTCGAGCGCGCCGCCGATGTCCTTCTTGCGCTTGGCGACGGTGTCGTAATCGAGACCGAAGCGTTGCAACTGCGCCAGAAGCGGCGCGATCTGCGCCTCCGCGTCGACGTTCGGCGGGAACTTCACGTAATCGCGGTAGTGCACCACGCTGCCGGGCTTGAGCAGGTTCGTTGCGGCAAGACTTTGCAGCGGAATGTAAACGCGGGGCGCAAACGAACCGGCGGCGGTCGCTTCCCCCGGCATCTTCTTGAGCGCACCAGCGACGGTGAATTCCGCATCGCCAATCTTCATCCGATCGCCTGGCTTGGCGCCGAACTGAATGAGCAACGCATCTTCCACGACTGCGCCGCTGTTGAAACGGAAATCGCGCGCGGCGTTCTGCGGATCCGTTTCCATGTTGCCGTAGAAC
>JALZAD010000369.1 GCA_030948555.1 Verrucomicrobiota bacterium
TTTCGGCCAGCAGAAGCTCTACTTCTACCCGCTCTGAGTGAATGCGGCGCGCTCAGAGCGTGCCGAAGTATCGATCGCCCGCGTCGCCCAGCCCGGGCACGATGTAACCGAATTCATTTAACTCCGGATCGATCGCGGCCGTGACGATCGCGACGTCCGGATGCGCACTTTGCAGCTGCGCGATACCCTGCGCACACGCCAGCACGCTGATGAATTGAATGCCGCGCGCGCCCGCCGTTTTCAGGATCGAAACCGCTTCGCACGCGCTATGACCGGTCGCGAGCATCGGGTCGAGCAGGAGCACTTGCGCGGTCGCGATGCTGGCCGGCAGACGTTGATAATACGTGACCGGCCGCAGGGTGAGCTCATCGCGATACAAGCCGAGATGACCCACCCGCGCGTCGGGCAGGATGCGCAACATGCCATCGAGCATTCCGACGCCCGCGCGCAGGATTGGAACGAGCGCAACATGCTTGCTCAACGCCGTGCCTGCACAGGCACGCAACGGCGTTTCGACTTCGATGATCGACGTCGTCCAGCTCCGCGACGCCTCGGCGAGAAGGAGAATCGACAGCTGTTGCAGATTCTGCCGGAACGCCGGCACCGCGGTGTTGCGATCGCGCAACGTGGCCAGACACGAGCCGACCAACGGATGATCGACGACTGTCACCCCGGCCGCAGCGGCGCTGGAACTTGCCTCGGTTTCGATGCCCGCATTTGAAACGCGACCTTCCCGCGAAGCAAGCGCGGCGCTGACGGTTGCGAGGTTACTCGTACGGTTTCGGGTAGTGATCCGAAGCGCGAATTTCGTTGTGACTGATCGTGGTCCACTTACCACCTTTCTCGATCCCGACCCACGCCGGCGAATAGTGGAGGTAATCCGCGTAACGCGCGTCGTCGTTCACGCAAAAGTTTATCCCCATGTAGCCGTCGGCGATTTTGAAGATGAGGAGGTGGACTTTCATGTAGTCCGTCCTGGCACGGCTCTCCGTCGTGTTCTGACCCATGACGGTGTACTCGTTCGCCATCTCGAGCGCCATTTTGTCGAAGGCGCCGCCCGCATCGGAGCGGATGATCTTTGCGCCGCTGGTGTGGGCTGCGTTCACCACCACTTCTGCCACAACCCACGCGGTCACGGGTGAGACACAGACGGATTTATACAGCTGGGCGGTGACGCTTCGCTTCAGCTGCTGCTTCGGAAAATTCGGGAGGTTATCGATCGTCGGACCGCCTTTCACCTGCACCGCCGGTCCACGGCCAGCGAAGGCGTTAGTGACGGAAACGAGAGCCAGGACACAGAGGAACGAGAGCCGCATAAGTTCGCGAGGCTCTCACAAGCCGCGCGACGGAATCAAGTGCCTAACGAGACTTCGCTTTGGCACCTTCCCGCATCCGCACGGGCGAGGCAGGAATCTTGTCCAGCACGATGCGCTGGTTCTTATCGTAGCGGCCGAACGCGAGCACCCCGGTCGGGCATTCCGTCACGCAAGCGGAACAACGCACGCACTCCGGATCTTCCATCGGCACGCCTTTGTTCGCGAAGTTCATCACATCGATGCCTTGATGGCAGACGGCGGTGCAGACGTTGCACGAGATGCACTTCTGCTTCTCCGGGAAAATGCGATAGCGCGAGAAGCGTGTGTAGATGTGCATCAAGGCCGCGAGCGGACAGGCGAAGCGGCACCAGACCCGGCCGCTGAAGTGCCAGTAGAAGCCAACGCCGATGATTCCGGCCCAAAGCAGATCAACGAACCAGACGTAGTTAAAAACCGGCATCTCCTTGAAGACGTAATTGAACGCCGCGCCGAAGATCGAGCCGGGCCAAACCCACGCCAGACTGCGCGTGATGAGAAGGAAAAAGGCCATCCCGAGGAAGACCTGGCCCAGCATGTTGAATCGGTTCCAGCGCGGCCCATGCGGCATCTTCGCGCGGTGCGCATCGCCCAGCGTTTCCGCGAGCGCGCCGCACGAGCAAATCCAGCCGCAATACGCGCCCTTCCCCCAGCGCCAAATGATCAGCGGAATGAGCACGAACGTCTGCACAAACGAGATCACCAGCCAGGTCCACATCGGCTGCTCGGTGAAGACGTTCCAGAAGAACAACGGCCACGCGAGGATCAGCCCGAAGGCGCGCCAGTACTCGCGACCGTGCCCGTAATTCGCGCTCGGAAATAGTGCGTCGGCGATCGTCTTTCCGACGCCCGTGTCGAACCAGCCGTTATTCCCCGCCCAGGGCAAAACGATGTAGGGCAAGAGGAACAGCGGCACGACCTGGAACGCCATGAGCGAGAACGTTTGCAGTCGCACGTAGGGCGTGTTGCGTCGTCGTATGCGTCGCGCCCCGAAGAGCACCACGCAGAGCGTGTAGGCTAACGAGTAGTAGAAGCCGGGTTCACCAATCGTGACGCGCAAAGTTCCGAGCAGATTCGCGCGATTCGCGAAGGCTGGCCCGAGTGAAGCCCACCAATCCGGAATGCCGAAAGGGAACCAGCGGTTACGGGCGAACAACTCCGACACGCCGAAGTAAACGCCGCTTTTCTTCCAGTGGTAAATGACGATGCAGGTCAGGATGATGGCCACGAGGCTGAGCGCGCGCGGCAGTCGCCAATCGCCGCGCACATTGATGCCGCTGCGGCGGAAGAAATCGAGCGGCGCTTCGCGGCCGATCATGGTGAAGACGACGTCGTTCGGCAGCACGGCTTCGCTGCCGTTTTTTAGGAACACCTGCCCGGCGTCGATCCGCGTCACTTCAGTTTCGAGCGCGAGTTTCAGCGAGCCGCCTTTCTCCTGTCCAAGGCCGCGCGTCGTCGCCGCGGTCACGCGATCCGATGTCGGATGCTCCACTTGCACTTCAGCGCTCGAATTGCGCGCCAGCGTCTCGAGCTTGGCCACGTTGTCGGGCTTCGCGCGGGAGAATTCTTTCCCGCGATAGCTCAGCGTGACGTGCGCGCCAGCACTCGTTAGGGCGATGGCTGTTTCCAGGGCGGAGTCGCCGCCGCCGACCACGAGGGCATTGCGGCGGGCGAACTCCTTTGGGTCAAAAAGGCGGTTGTAGACCTTCTCGAGTTCTTCGCCGGGAACGCCGAGTTTGCGGAAATTTCCGCTGCGCCCGATCGCGACGATGACGTGCCGCGCGCGCACCAATGAGTCATCGCTCAGATGCAGCACGAGCTCGTCCCCCGCCCGTTCGATCCGTTCAACCCGGCCGGTCGTCGCTTCGACTCCGGCACGTCGTCGTTGCTCTTCGACCTCGGCAACGAGGTCTTCTTTCACCTCCGCGGCAAACTGCAGCCCACCCTCGAGTTTCATCTCAGTCGGGTAGGTGTAGATCGGCTTCGCCTTCGGGAAGTTGATCAAGGTCGAGAAGACTTCGGTCGCTTCGAAGAGAACAAACCGCAGCCCGGCCTTCTTCGCTTCGATGGCCGCAGAGATTCCAGCAACCCCACCGCCGACAATCGCCAGATCGAGCGTCTCACCGTTCCGCGCGCGGCCTTCTTCTTCGCGCACAATCGCACGCACGGCATTCGCGCCCGTGCGGGAAGAAAATTTGAGCAACGGTATGCCCGTCAGATCGCCCACGATCCGAACACCCGGCACACTCGTTAGGCCATCTTCGCCGCTGATGGGCAGCCGTTCGACAGTGCCGGCCGGCCACTGGGTGTGCAGCCAGTGCGTGTAACGCGCGAGAAGCCCGAGCATCCCTCACCTATATTGCTCCGTATGAAAACGGGGAAATAGTTTCGTCCTAGCGTCCGTCGAACCCAAGTGAACATCGCCCGCCGTTACCCGATCGGGGCCGAGTACCTCGGCCCTGGCGAGACGCACTTCCGCGTCTGGGCGCCCAAAGCAGAGCGGCTCGCGGTGGTGCTCGACTCCGGCGAAAAGCACTCGTTAGACCGGGAAGATAACGGCTACTTCAGCGGCGTCGCGCCCGCGGACGTCGGCGCTCTTTATCGCTATCAACTCGACGGCGAAAAGAGCTACTCCGATCCGGCGTCGCGCTCCCAACCAGAGGGCGTTCACGGCCCCTCGGCCGTGGTCAATCCGCGACAGTTTGCATGGACGGACCAGGCGTGGCGCGGCGTGGAATTGCGCGGGCAGGTCATCTACGAAATGCACATCGGCACCTTCACGCGCGAAGGAACATGGCGCGCCGCCGCGGCTCAGCTTCAGGAACTGCACGACAGTGGCATCACGCTCATCGAGATGATGCCGATCGCCGGCTTTCCCGGTGAATTCGGCTGGGGCTACGACGGCGTGAATCTCTTCTGTCCGTGCGGCATCTATGGCGAACCCGACGATCTGCGCGCCTTCATCAACGAAGCGCACGCGGTCGGGATCGCGGTCATTCTCGACGTCGTTTACAACCACCTTGGCCCGGAAGGAAATTACCTCAGCTGTTTCGCGGACGCCTACTTCACCGATCGCTACAGGAACGACTGGGGCGCGGCGCTCAACTTCGACGGGCCGGACGCCGGTCCGGTGCGTGAGTTCTTCATCACGAACGCGCGCTGCTGGATCGACGAGTATCACTTCGACGGGTTCCGCTTCGACGCGACGCAGGACATCAAGGACGCGTCCGACGAGTACATCCTTGGCGCGATCGGCATTGCGGCGCGCGAAGCAGCGGGCGATCGCTCGCTCATCTTCATCGCGGAAAACGAGGCGCAGAAGATCAAAACCGTCCTGCCGTGCGAGCAAGGCGGCGATGGCTTCGACGGCATTTGGAACGACGACTTCCACCACGCCGCGCTCGTCGCACTGACCGGAAAACGCGAAGCCTATTACACCGACTACAAGGGGACGCCGCAGGAGTTTGTCTCCTCGGCCAAGTACGGCTTCCTCTTTCAGGGCCAGCGTTACAAGTGGCAGAAAGGTCGTCGCGGCACGCCGACCTTCGGTCTTCCGCCGGAGACGTTCGTCGCCTTTATCGAGAATCACGATCAGGTCGCAAATACAGCCGACGGTGCGCGACTTCGCTTCCGAACCAGCGCAGGAAAATACCGCGCGATGACGGCGTTGCTCTTGTTAGGCCCATGGACGCCGATGTTGTTTCAAGGGCAGGAATTCGGCGCAACCAGCCCGTTCACCTACTTCACTGACGTCGAGGAATCGCTCCACGAATCCATCCGCAAAGGACGCACGGAGTTCCTCGCGCAGTTCCCGTCGATTCGGAAAAGGGAGGTGGTCGACAAGCTGCCAATCCCGTGGGATCGCGCGCCGTTCGAGCGCTGCAAACTGGATTTCAGCGAGCGCGCAACCAACCGCGCCTGGTATGATCTGCATCGCGATCTGCTTCGCTTGCGCCGCGACGATCCGCGTTTTAGCCAGCAAAAACTCGGGATGCTCGACGGCGCGGTGCTCGGTCGCGACGCGTTCGTCTTGCGCTACTTCGGCGAGGATGGCGACGATCGTTTGCTCGTGGTGAATCTCGGGCGCGCGCTGCGACTCGATCCGGCGCCGGAGCCGCTCCTTGCGCCGCCGTTCGGAGCTGAATGGGCGATGATTTGGAACAGCGAAGCTGCGCCCTACGGCGGCGCGGGCGATCCGCCGCCGCTCGACAGCGAAAGGAACTGGCGCATCCCCGCAGAATGCGCAGTGGTGCTTCAGCCGCGGCTCGCCGAGGACGAACTATGACTTCACGCGTAATGCAATGGGACCCCGCGAACAGCTCGCGCGAAGTGCTGCTCGATCGCGAGTGGCTGGTGACGAACGGCCTCGGCGGTTACGCGTCGGGCACGGTCTCGGGCGCGATCACGCGCAAGTATCACGGCCTGCTCGTGGCGGCTTTGCCTGCGCCGCTCGGCCGCATGGTGATGTGGAGCCACGTCTCGGAACATCTGCGTTTCGACGATGGCGAAATTGTCTCGTTAGGCGCAGAGGAACGCGCGGGCGGCCAGCTCAACCTCGGTGTGGCGGATTACCTGCGCGAGTTCCGGCTCGATGATGGCCTGCCGGTTTGGACCTATCAGGTGCGCGACTTCACGATCGAGAAACGCATCCTGCTTCCGCACCTGCAAAACACGGTGCACCTGACCTATCGCGTGAAAGGCAGCGGTGCATGGCCGCGGCTCGAGTTGAAGCCGGCGTTTCAATTCCGCCATCACGAAGGGGCGGTCGATCAATCGGTCGCGGCGCCCTACAAGCTCACAGTCGAAGAGGGCCGCTACGAAGTCGCGAGCGTGCACGGGCAGTTGCCGCCGTTTCGCATGCGCATCGACGGCTGCGACTCGAGCTTTCACGTCGCGCCGAGCTGGATTCGGCAGGTCGTTTATCGCACCGAACAGGAACGCGGCTACACCTACGAAGGCGAACTCTGGAGTCCCGGCGCCTTCGAGGTCGCGATCGGCGAAGGCTGCGCCGCGACCATGATCGGTTCCACCGAACGCTGGGAAATTGCGGATGTTCTCGCGCCGGAAGATTTGTCGCGCGGCGAAGCGGAGCGCCGCGCGCGGCTCCTGACCAGCGCCTTGCCCGCCGCTCGTGAAGGCTTCGCGGCGGAGCTCGTTTACGCAGCGGATCAATTCATTATCAAACCGAACGGCCGCGTGCAGGACACGGCGCGCGCGCGTTCCGCGGGCGACGAAGTGCGCACCGTCATCGCCGGCTATCACTGGTTCACGGACTGGGGCCGCGACACCATGATCAGCCTCGAAGGGCTCAGCCTAACGACTGGTCGGTGGGTCGAGGCGGGTTACATCCTGCGCACCTTCGCGCACTACGTTCGGGACGGCCTGATCCCGAACATGTTTCCAGACGGCAAGAACGAAGGCCTCTATCACACGGCCGACGCGACGCTCTGGTTCTTCCACGCGCTCGGACGCTATCTCGCCTACACGAATGACGAGATCACCCTGCGTCTCGTCCTCCCGAAGCTGGTGCGAATCGCGGAGGCGCATCTGCGCGGGACGAAGTTCAACATCCACGTCGATCCCGCCGATGGTCTGCTCGCCCAGGGCGAGGAGGGTTACCAGCTCACCTGGATGGACGCGAAGATGGGCGACTGGGTGGTGACACCGCGACGCGGTAAGGCGGTGGAGTTGAACGCGCTTTGGTTCAATGCGCTGGAGCTGCTCGCCGGTTGGTTGCGAGAGACGGGCAACGACAAGGATGCGGAGCGCTTCGCGACCTGCGCGGAGCAAACACGCACCTCATTCAACAAGCGTTTCTGGGACGGCGACGGCGGATATCTCTACGACGTGATCGACTGCAATGGCGATGCCGGTGTGGTCGACAATTCCTGCCGCCCGAATCAGGTCTTCGCCATCTCGCTGGATAATCCTGTGCTCGACCAATCGCGGTGGCGTTCTGTGCTCGAGGTGGTCGAGCGCGAACTGGTCACGCCCGTCGGCTTGCGTTCGCTTTCGCCGAATCATCCGGATTACCGCCCGATCTACAGCGGCGATCTGCGCTCGCGCGACGGCGCTTATCACCAGGGCACCGTCTGGGCGTGGTTGATTGGCCCATTCATCGACGCATGGAGGAAAGTCCACCCGAATGACTCGTTAGGCGCGCGCAAGTTTCTCGATGCCTTCCCGGATCACCTCGATGAAGCAGGCATTGGTTCAATCAGCGAAGTCTTCGACGCGCGCGCGCCGCACCGGCCGGGCGGTTGCATCGCGCAGGCATGGAGCGTGGCTGAGGTCTTGCGCTGCTGGACGAAAACGGCCCCCAATTGAACGCGGGTCATCCCGAGCGAAGTCGAGGGACCCCGTGGCCGTATCCTCGATGCCTCCGCGAGGTTCCTCGACTTCGCTGCGCTTCGCTCGGAATGACTGGCAGGTGCATTGCACCGCGCGCGCTTCTCGCCGATTACTTCCGCTCATGAAATTTCCCGCGACCGTGCTGCTGCTGGCCTTTGCCGCGGCGACTGTGCAAGCCGCTCCGCGACCCGCTGCGGCCTCATCGCCGACCTTTCACTTTCCCTGGTCGAGGCGATCCGCTCCGCCTCCTCCGCAGGTCCGGCAGGCGCTTCCGCCAACCGCCGAACCGTCCGCCAAGCCGACTCCGCCACCGCGCCCTACGCCGGTGCCGACGCCGATGATCGCGCTCCCGAACTACGACGAGACCACCAGCGTACGGCTCCAGATTTTTCTCGATAACCACAACTTCGGGCCGGGAAAAATCGACGGGCAGATGGGCGAGTTCTTTCGCAAGGCGCTGGTCGCTTACAAGAAGGCGAACGGCATGCCGGTAAACGGCTCGGTCGATAAGTCGTTGCTCGATGAAGTGCCGGAAGCGTTCACCACCTGGACCATCCCGCCGGAAGCAGAGAACTTCGTCGGCGACGCGCCTTCGAAACCATCCGAGCAGGCGAAGCTGAAGGCGCTGAAATACGGCTCGTTGCTCGAACTGATCTGCGAACGATTTCACGCCGCGGAATCATTCGTTAGGCAACTCAACAAGGGCATGAACTTCGAGCAGCTGAAACCGGGCGATACCGTGCGCGTGCCAAACGTGAACCCGTTCAAGATCGAAGACCTGCACGAGGGCTTCATGCCCGATCGGCCGGAGCTCGCTCAGCGCAAAGTGGTGGTCGATACGCACGAGCGCTTCCTCGAAATCCACGAAGGCGACAAGATCATCGCGGAGTTTCCGATCACGCCAGGGTCGAAAACTTTGCCCGCGCCGATCGGCACCTGGAAGATCCTCGGCATCGCGACCCTGCCCTGGTTCCGTCACGACGAAGGCGTTCTGAACGCGGGTGTGAAAACGAACAACTTCTACAACTTGCCGGCCGGTCCGAACAATCCGGTGGGCGTTCTCTGGATGGGCTTGAACAAGCCGCACGTCGGCGTGCACGGCACGAACAACCCGGAGACGATTGGCCGCGCCGCGAGTCACGGCTGCATTCGGACGGCGAACTGGGATGCGGCGCGAATCAAAGACCTCGTGACGAAGGGCGACGTCGTCGAGATTTTCTAAGCGGACGGGCGATCGCTTCTCGCAAACTGCCCTGCCCACGCGCGCTGTCATCCTGAGCCGCGCAGACGGCGAAGGACCTCGCAC
>JALZAD010000376.1 GCA_030948555.1 Verrucomicrobiota bacterium
AAAAATCTTGCCGCCCAGGTATGCGGCGGCAGGCGCCTCCGAGCCAACGGGCACGTCGGCCAACGAGACCCAGCTGTCGCTATCTGCGTTATATCGCCAGCAAGCTATTGTGACGTTGCCCGGCGCGGAGCCGCTCAGAATGTAGAAATCGGAACCCGACTGGGCGAAACCATAGTGTCCGACCGCCGCAGGGATGCGGGGACCTTCGACCCAAGAGCTGGCGAGCGCGCGCACCAACGGCCGGGGATCTCCGCCGTTCGCCGCGAGAGATGGTTGCGCCAGAACCTCTCGTGATTGGAGCGAGCCTATCGGTTGTGGCGTGCGTTGCGCGGGGGCGGTGCCGCTGAATCTTAACGCACTCGCGGCCACACAGCAGATCAACGCCACGCGGCCCGGTCCGCAAAGCATCCGCTGACGGATCCGCCGTTTTCCCCCTGTGATCCGCCTTGAGTACATCTAGGAACGCTCCTTTTAGTGGAAACGCCCGTCGGTCACAAGCGGTTGCACGCGGCGACGGGTGCAATTCCGCAGAAGCTGCTGTTTCCTCTAGCGGCTTTTCTAAACGCGTTCGAGTGCGGCCAGCCGCAGCGTTAATGATTTTAGAGGCGCAACCGACGTATCTGGCCGGATGCGATCGCTGCGGGTAAGCGCTGCCTAAACCGGCAGCGGTGCGCGAACGCTAGTTGGCATCCGCGCGTGTGAGGAAGCCGCTGGAGCTGTCCAATGCCTTCGCATTCGGCGCAGTGATCTGGCGTCCGACATCATCGCCGATGGTGCTGGAAGAGCATGCCCCGTCCGGGTCGCCATGGCCCTTGTGTCCGACATACTGAATGCTGTTGCACGGGACTGTGACCGTTTGGCTGCGCTTGTGACACACCACACACGGGCCGGGCGCAGCTGTGGAGAGACTCACAAACCAAAATGCGAAGCCGAGCACGACGGCAGCGCCGGAGAGAACCGGCGTGGACAGGGAGAAAGAGCGGCGGGCAAACAGTTGACGGAGTTTCATAACAATCGGTGGAGATGGACGCTTTGCCGTTCGTAACGGGCTCCCCGTTGGACTAGCAGCTACCGGGCCGAGGGGTTCTCCGTTATGAAATTGGTGCGAAAACGCGTCGGTAAGGACGGACGAAAGCTCGCGCGGCTGACGGGTCGCACGGTTCGACTCGTAGCGAACGGCAGCGGTTTGTTTGCGCCGCGCAGCACTCGTTAGACGGGTAACAAGTGCGTTACCTTTCGCGGCTCGGACGATGTGTCCCGCCGCGTAGTTTCAGGTCGTGGGTTGGCGGTGGTGAGTCCAACTTGCCCAGCATCGAGTCGTTAGGCTAGGCGACTCGTTGAAGCAGCGGAAGCCCCCGCGCGTGCGGGGGCTTCTCGCGGACGGAACGATCGGCCTAACGAGTGATTTGCGCGGCCTGCGCAACCGTGGCCTTGTTCCCGCATGAGCGACCAGCTTTACCTCCCGATCCTTCTCGGCACCGCGCGCCAGGGTCGTCAAAGCGAGCACGTGGCGGCGTTTCTCCAGAGTGAGATGCGGAAGCGGCCGGAGATCGAAACCGAGTTGATCGACGTTCGAGAGCTGAAGATGTCGCTGCACGACGCGGGCGAGGGGATGAAAGATGCGGAGTTCGCGGCGAAGATGACGCGCGCGGACGGGCTCGTCATTGTGACGCCGGAATACAACCACGCGTATCCGGGCCTGCTGAAGCACGCGCTCGACATGTGCCTCGAGGAATACATCCACAAGACGGTCGGGATCGTCGGTGTTTCGGCCGGTCCGTTCGGTGGCTCGCGCGTGATCGAAGCGCTCCTGCCGGTGGTCCGCGAACTCGGGCTCGTTGTCACGTTCACCGACGTGAATTTCAGCGGCGTGCGAGCTGCGTTCGATGAGCAGGGGAATCTCACCGACGATAAATACGTCGGCCGCGTGGCGAAGTTCCTGAACGAGCTCGTTTGGATGACGCGCGTTTTGAAGCACGGGCGGGACAACATTCCCCCGTTGTAACGATGAAGCCGTTCGAGCTGCGCGAAGCCGATCTGGAGGAAACGTTCGCGCGTTCTGGCGGGCCGGGCGGGCAGAACGTGAACAAGGTTTCCACCGCGGTCACGTTGCGCCATCGGCCAACCGGCTTCGCCGTAACCGTGCAGGATTCGCGTTCGCAGGCGATGAACCGGAAGCTCGCCCGCGAACGGCTGCGGGCCGCGATCGAAACTGCGCAACGTGAGCGCCGCGCGCAGGAGAAAGCAGAGCGCGAGAAGACGCGCCGTCAGAATTCGCCGCGGCCGCGCGCGCTGAAGCGGCGCATCCTCGAAGCGAAACGGAAGCGTTCGACGGTCAAGAAACTCCGCAGCACAGTCGCGGAGTGAAACGGGAAAAGAAGGGCGCGGCCGGAGAAATCAATCTCGGCGTGATCGGAACGGGCTGGCCGGGGCAGCAACACGCGCGGGTCATGCCGGCGATTCCTGGAGCAAAGCTTTACGCCTGCGCCGATCTGGATGAGACGCGGCGGCGCGAATTCGAGACGACCTACGGGCCCGCGAAAACCTTCTCGGATTACCATCAACTCCTCGCTGATTCGAAGCTGCACGCCGCGATTATTTGCCTGCCGAACTTCCTGCATTTTCCCGCTTCGCTCGCCGCGCTCGAAGCCGGGAAGCACGTGTTTTGCGAGAAGCCGCCGACCATGAACGCGGCGGAAATGAAGGTGCTGCAGGAGGAAGCGACGAAGCGCGGGCTCGTTTACTACTTCGGGCGGCAATTTCGTTTCACCCCGGGAATGCGCGCGGCAAAAGAACTCGTTAGGCAAGGTCGCCTCGGCACGATCTATCACGCCAAGGCGACGTGGGTTCGCTCGCGCGGCATTCCGCAAGGAATCGGCGGTTGGTTCACGGAGAAGAACCGGTCCGGCGGTGGCGCGCTGATCGACATCGGCGTGCATGCGCTCGACTCCGTTTGGTACTTGATGGGCGCCCCGCGGCCGGTCTCAGTGAGCGCCCAGGTCTATCGGAATTTTGCGCATCTGGTGCGCGATCCAGTGTTTGACGTGGAGGACGCCGCCTACGCATTCATCCGTTTCGACAATGGCGCGGTCGTGCAGCTCGAGACGACCTGGGCGGCAAATCTGCCGGATGATATTCCGCAGGGACAATACTTCGGACGCGAGCTGAACAACTCGATCCTTTACGGCACGAAAGCGACGCTGCGGCTGAAGCCGCTGAGTTTGTTTGAAGATCAAGACGGCGCGCTGGAAACGCGCGAAGTCGAACTGCCGGACGACCGCGACAGCTTCGAACTTCAGCTCGCAAGTTTCGTCGACGCGGTACGAGGCCGCGCGGAAGCGATCAACAACGCGGAGCAGGCGTTTGAGTTGATGGAAATGCTTGACGCCATCTACGCGTCGAGTGCGACGGCCCGCGAAGTGCCGATTGCGTAACCGGGATGGCGGCGCGCCTAACGAGAGGTCGGCATACGGCTAACGAGTGGTTGGTGTCCGTTTCATTAGCTCAGACAGGAATTCAAAAAATATGAAACAAATCACCATCCTCACCCTCACTGCTCTCGTCGCCGTTTGCGCAATCACCGCTTGCTCGACGCCAGCAACCACCACAACGAGCACCACCACGACGGCGCAATCGACCCGCGGAAGCGCCGGCACTTCGCCCGGCTCGACCGCAGACCGGCCGATGGGCGGCAGCGGCATGGGTGGGGCGCCGCGTTAATCAGCGACGGCCGCGGGGCGGGGAAAATCTTGCCGGCCCATACGGCTAACGAGTGACCGTTTACCGAATTCAACTTTGAACCAATTATTCGAACTATGAAGAAACTCATCATTCTCGCGCCAGTGTTAGCTTTGTTCGCCAGCGTTCTGACTTCCTGCACCACCGTGGTGCACGAGCCGGTGCCGGCCACGACCAGCACGACCGTTCACGAAACCACCGCGGTCAGCCGGCCTGCAGCAACGACCACGCAGACGACGACGACCCGCGCTGGCGGCTACTAAAGAAGCGCAACAGCTTAACGGAAGAGCGCGCATC
>JALZAD010000402.1 GCA_030948555.1 Verrucomicrobiota bacterium
ATGCGAGAGTGCTTGAGACACGACTGGCCTAACAGCACGCTTCGTCGGCGCGTTGTCAGGCAAAAACCCCTTGCAATGCCGGGGGAGCGCGATACTTTCCGCGCTCCTTTTTATGGCGAAGACCTCCTGGATTAACCGCAACGAACGCAAGCGCGAGACCGTGAAAAAATACGCCGCGCTGCGTGCCGAGCTGAAGGCGAACAAGGATTACGCCGCGCTCTCGCAGTTGCCGCGCAACGCGAGCCCAACTCGCGTGGTCAATCGTTGCCAGGTGAGCGGACGCCGCCGCGCGTTCATCCGCCGTTTCAAAGTCTCCCGCCTCGTTTTCCGCGAACTCGCTTCCGCCGGGCTGATCCCCGGAGTGACGAAGTCGAGCTGGTAGTTTCCTGACAGGGAGGCGCTGGGTTTCGGATGCGGGGCTCGCATCCGTTTGATGAGCATTTCACATTTTCCGTTCGTCGCTTCCGCGCCCCTCGCGCAAGCGGTCGTTGATCACTGGGATTCCCCCGGTCTCCTCGTCGCGAAGATCGCGGCCATCGTCACGCTCGTGCTTCTGAACGGGTTTTTCGTGGCCTGCGAGTTCGCGATCATCAAGGTGCGGCTCAGCCAACTTGACGCGCTGGTCGATGAAGGAAACACGCGCGCCGCGTTCGCCAAGCACGTCCGTGCCCACCTCGATGCCTACCTTTCTGCCACGCAGCTCGGCGTCACGCTGGCCAGCCTCGCGCTCGGCTGGATCGGCGAGAAGTATCTCGAGCAAATTCTCGAGCCGTTCTTCCTCGTGGTCGGGATCCACTCGCATGCCTTTGTCACCTCGGCGGCGGTCGCGATCGCGTTCCTCGCCATCACGTTCCTGCACATCATTTTCGGCGAGCTGGCGCCAAAGTACATCGCGATCGCAAACCCGCTGCCGGTCTCGCTTGCACTCGTTAGACCGCTCGGCGCGTTCTACTTCATTTTCCGTCCGGTGATCTGGCTGCTGCACAGCTCGTCGAACCTTTTGCTGCGCCGCCTGCTGCGCATCCAGGCCGTTCCCTCCGAGCTCGCGCACAGCGAAGAAGAGCTGCGCCTGATCCTCGATGAGAGCGAGAAGTCGGACGAGGTCTCAACCCTCGGTCGCGACATTCTCGTGAACGCGCTCGATATGAGGCGGCGCGTGGTCCGCGACATCATGACGCCGCGCGGCGAGGTCGTTTATCTCGACGTCGAGGAGAACTTTGAGGTCAACGTGCGCAAGGCGCTCGAATCAAAGCACACGCGTTTTCCGCTTTGCCGCGGACACCTCGATAACACCATCGGCCTGATTCACATCAAGGAGCTGGTGCCGATGATGCGCGATCCACATCCCGACCTGATGCGCATCCGGCGCGACGTGCATTCCGTGCCGGAAATGATGCAGCTCGAGAAGCTGCTGAATCTTTTCCTGACCAAGCATGCGCACCTCGCCGTGGTGGTTGATGAATACGGCGGTTCGGTTGGAATGGTGACGCTGGAGAACGTGCTCGAGGAGTTGGTCGGCGACATCCAGGACGAGTTCGACAAGGAGAAGGAAGAGTTCCGCGAGATCAACGAGAACGAGTTCACGCTCGAGGGAGCGGTCGGTCTCTACGAATTGCAGGACATGGCGGACCTGAGTCTGGAAAGCGCGGACGTGAGCACGATCGGCGGCTACGTGACGCACTTGCTCGGGCATTTGCCGAAGCAGGGCGAAACGGTGCGGATCGAGAACTACTGCGTCACGATCACGAAGAGCGACGGTCGCCGGGTGGAAGAATTGCACTTCCGCAAACTCGACGAAGCGGAGCAAACCGAAGCAGCGACTGCCGCGGCATCTGATGCTGCGGCCTAACGAGACAACCGGCGTTCCACTTCCTCCTGTCGCGCGCGGCGGTCGCGATGTTTTGCGGCGAGCGATGGCCGATGGCGAATGAGCTTCCCGTTGCGAAGCGGAGCGACGCGATAGCCGAGATGCTCGAGCGCGTAACGCGCCGCGCCGCGAAGCGAACTTTCCATTTCCGAGCAGACGCGAATGTCGCGCCCGAGCGCGTCGGCGAGGATGTCGAGTGATGCGGGCGAGTGCAGGATTCCGCCGGATACGATGATCTCGGTCGATCGGCCGAGCGCCGCCTCGAGCTCATCGGCTATGGCTGCGAGTCGGTAATAAACCGCGGTTGTCGTTACGCGCAGTACATCCGCCGCGCTCGTCACCTGCCGCACTCCGGCGATCGCGCCGTGAAGATTTTCCGGCCAGGTCGGCGCGCGTTCCTCAACCCAAAACGGGAGCACGGTCAATGCGTCTTCCGCGGCTGCGCTGCGCGACAACGCGCGCTCCGCTTCCGCATCATCGCGAATCCGCAGCTCGCGCATGCACCAGCTTCGCAGATTTCCCGCGTTGCTGACCGCGCCGCCGATGACGTCGCGCTCTTGATCAACGACGTAGCGAAAAAAGCCATGCGGCAGTCGCGCAGGGGAAAGCAGGCGCCGCGGAATGATCGCTCGCACCGCCGCGCTCGTGCCGATGTTGATCGCCAGCTTCCGCTTATTATCTGCACCCGAACCGAGGTTGCTCGCCGCGCCGTCACCGATCGCGGTGAAGGTGGTTTGCTCCGCGTTTTCGATTGCGCCGAGCTTGTCGATCGGCACAGCCACGAGCCGGCAGAGTTCTTCATCCCAGCTGCGGGTGCGCCAGTTGTAGAGGCCGGTGCCGCTGGCCATCGAGTCGCTTGTTCCCGCGACTCCGAAGAGTTGCTCGAAAATCCACGCCGCCGGCGAAAGCCATCGCGCAACATCGCGCCGCTCCAACCACGCAAGCTTCGCCGGCCAGAATGGCGCACGCAGCAGGCAGCCGGTGCGCAGTTGGATTTTCCTTTCGGAAAGTTGTCGGCGCATATTGGCCGCTTCGCCCGCGCTGCGCGTATCGGCCCACATGTAAATCGGCGTGAGCGGTACGCCTTTCGCATCGACGCCTAACAAGCCGTGCCAGAATGCGCTTCCGCTGATCGCAATCGCATGCGCGTTCCTCGCGGTGGACCGCGTCTCCGCGACGCACGTGCGAGTTGCGCGCAGGACAACCTGCGGATCAAGCTCCGCTCCGCCATCGCTGCTGTAGCGCATCGCGTATTTGCGGCTCGCGCCTGAGCGCAGAATGCGTGCGCCTGTTTCGCGAAAAAGGGCTGAGCGAACGGACGAGCTGCCGATGTCGAGCGCGAGAACGACCGAAGCAGAGGAACGCGCCATCCGTAAGTGTTCAACGCTCTTGCGAACTTTGCGAAGGGCTTCCGCGCAACCTCAGTTGACCGCACGGACGAAGTTCAGGAAAGTCCGCGAATTCGTCGCATTCCGATGGCTCGCCTTCTTTCGTTCATCCTCGTTCTCCTCGTTTTCGGCATGCACTCAGCGGACGCGCGGCGCGGCGTCGAACCGGCCTTCGCGACCGGCGCGGAAGATCCCGTTCTCTACAGCACGCTGATGTCGCTCGGGCCTCGGGTGGATCCCGAGGAAGCGCGGCGCGTTGCCTTCACCGCTTACACCACCGGCCGCGAATTGAAGAAGGAGTGGCGCGTCGTCTGGCCTCCAGGTTACCAGAACTATCTCGTGCACACCGGCCGGCGGAAGGGCGGCCTATGCTTCCAGTTCGCGACCGAGCTGTTGCTTCGGCTCGACGCGCTCAAGCTGAAAACGCTGCAGCTGCATTGGGCGGAATCGTTTCCCGGAACGATGAGCGAGCACAACGTGATCGTCGTGACGGTGCCCGGGCAGCCGTTTAACGAAGGCGTTCTCCTCGATAACTGGCGCTACGGAGGCCGCCTCGTCTGGGGAAAGGTGACGGCAGACCCGCATTACAATTGGGCCGAGAACTCGGCAGAAATGATCCACCGTCTCCGCACTCGCACGATCGCGGCTCACGGACACGAGACGACGCAGTAGTCCTCCGCCGACGGGCGCGGCGCGCGGATTGGCGACGATGCACTTTTGCGGGTCGGGCGACGCTCGAAAGAAAAGGCCCGTAGACCGAATAAGAACCACGATTGTAGAGTCCAATGTGAATGCCATCGCCCGTGTATCGGAACATCGTCTTGGCCGCCTGCCTTCTCGCCCTGCCACAACTCGCGCATGGCGCTACGGATGACGTTTACAG
>JALZAD010000408.1 GCA_030948555.1 Verrucomicrobiota bacterium
GCTCGAGATCATGCTCGCCGTGGGCATTCTCGGAATGATGTCGGTCGCGATTTATCGCTTCGTGCAAACGAACATTATTGCCTTGCGCATCTCGGCCGATACGACGGCGATCGACGCGCAATATTCCGGCTTCGCGAATCTTCTCACCGCGCAGTGGCAGAACCTCACGCCCGGTCAGGGTTCGCTGCTCGGCGAGCCGTTCAAGTTCAACAACCGTCCTCGCGACGAGATCACCTGGATCTGCGGCGCGGGACCGGGCTTGCTCACCCGCTATGCCGACGGCGAATACCACGTGAGCATGCGCTTGCGGCCGGTCGCGAAGGGTAGCGACAAAATGGAGATCGGTCTGAGCCGAAAGCCGCTCGTGGCGGCGTCGTTCGAAAGCGAGGCGGAGAGCTGGGTGCCGCACTTGCCCGATGTGCAAAGCATCGAGATCCGCTACTTCGATCCGCGGCTGAACACCTGGGTCGACAAATGGACCGACACGCTCACCCTGCCGCGCCTGGTGAAGCTCACGATCACGCGGCCTAACGACAACACGCCGTGGCAGGAGATCATTCCGCTCGGCCGCACGCCGCTTTAGATCGTGAGAGTAGCACGCACGAAACTCGAAGACGGCGCGGCGCTTCTGCTCTCGCTTTGGGCGCTTTTTCTCCTCAGCGCGATGATCATCTCGTGGGCGCTGAATATCGATGCGCGCCTGACGCAGAACGGCGCCGCAACGCGGATGCTGGAAGCGGAAGCGATGGCCTGCTCGGGCAGTGAGATCGCGTTGAATCCTGCAGTCACTCCCACTTCGCCTCTCCTGCGCGGCGGCCTCGGTCGCGGACAAACCTACGAAGTGCACATCACCGGCGAAGGTGGACGACTCAACCTCAACTGGGTGGTAGCGGGAGAAAATCCGCCGCGGCTCGAGATCTTGCGCCGCTTCCTCGAGCAGAAGGGCATCGACCTCAATGAACGCGAGCACATGATCGATTGTCTGCTCGACTGGGTGGACGCCGATAATCTCGTCCGCCTGAACGGCGCGGAGGACGAAGGCGATTATCACCCCGCAAATCAACTCCTCACGAGGCTCGACGATCTGAAACGAATCAAAGGTTGGGCCGAGTTTTGCACGCGACCGGATTGGGACGCGGACCTGACCGTGAACAGCACCGGGCCGATTGATCTCGCCTGGGCGCCACGAGACTTGCTTCTCTCCCTGCCCGGAATGACTGACCAGCTCGCCGATGCCTTCCTCGCTCTCCGCGCCGGCGCGGATGGCGTGGAAGGAACTGAAGACGACACCGCGTTCAAAAGCCTCGAAGAGGTACGCGCCGCGCTCGGTTTCTCGGCCGAGCAGTTCAAGCAAATTGCCCCGCTGGTGTCGTTTCGTGACACAGTGGTTCGCGTGGTCAGCATCGGACGTTCAGGCGACATGACGCGGACCGTGCAGATGGTGGTGCGCAAAGCCGGAGCGATTCCGCAATTGATCAACTGGAAGGAGCTCTAAGATCGAAGCGGACAAACGACCTGTGTACCTCGTGCCCGCGGCGCAAGGCTGGAATGTCGTCCGGCCCTCGGGCCAAAACGGCTCGTGGAGCATCAATGCCGTCGCCTCGCTCGCCGAGACCGTGCCGCTCTTGAACAGCACGAGCCATGTCGTGCTCGCGTTGCCGATCAATGCGGTCCTCTCGCAGCGCCTGCGTTTGCCGACGGTCGAGAAAGCCGAGTTTGCGGAGATGGTGCGAATTCAGGTGGAGAAGGCCCTGCCGTTTCCGCCCGACGAAGTGACGAGCGACTTCGAAGTGATCGAGGAGAACGAGCAGGGGAGCGTGGTCTCAGCCGTGGCGGTGCATAACGAGAAGCTCTCGGAGATTGCGGCGCCGTTGCTGGCCGGCGGAATCATTCCGCGGCAGGTCACGCTCTACGCTGCGCAACGGGCCGCGACCCATGCTTCGGACGGGCGCGCGTTCCTCATCTATCCGGAAGATGCGTCGCTCGTTTACGCGATCAGCGAGAACGGCAAGGTTGGCTTCACGCGTTCCATTCAAAGCGGGGATGCCGCGCAATTGCACCGCGATCTGCCGCAGTTCGCGCTCAGCGCGGAGCTGCAGGGTGTGAACACCGCCGTCCCAGTCGTGCTGGTCGACGAAGCGCTTTCAGGGATGAGCGAAACCCTGCAGGGGATGTTTGGCGCGCGCGCCGACGTGATGACGGTCGAAACGCCACCCGCTTCGACACAGCTCAACCTTCTGCCCGATAGCTGGCGGGTGCGCCGCGCCGAAGTCGAACGTCAGGCGCAATGGAAGAAGCGGCTGATCTACGCCGCTGTGGCCTACGTCGCGATTCTCCTCCTCTTCTTCGCTTACCTCGGCGTGATGAAATATCGCGTGCGTCAGCTCGATCGCGCGATCGCGAAAAACGAACCGACGACGGCGTTCATCAAGAAAACGGAAGCCACTTGGAAGGCGCTCTCGCCTGCGATTGATCCGCATTACTACCCGATCGAAGTGCTGCTCGCGATCTTCCAGAGTTTGCCTTCGCCGGATGTGCAGATCACCACCTTCAATCAGTCGGCGCGGCAGGTCGCGATCGACGGCGAAGCGCCCAGCGCGACGCTCGCTTACCAGTTCGCCGAAGCGGTGAAGAAGAATCCTGATCTGAAGACATTTCAGTTCGAGATGGCGGCGCCGCGGATTTTGCCTAACGAACACGCGCAGTTCCGGCTCGAAGGGAAACCGAAGTAATGTTCGCCTTCTTCCAACGCATGAACCGGCGCGAGCGCGTCTTGTCGCTCATCATTCTCGCGCTCGGATTTGTCCTGCTGAATTACTACATCTGGAGCTCGATGCTCGGCTCCTATCAACGCGCGCGCCGCGACCTCGTGACCCGTGAAGGTCTGCGCGCGCAACAGCAGGTCTTTCTGCGCGAGCGCAAAATGTGGGAGACGCGCGCCGATTGGCTGAGCAAACGTCAACCGGTGATGAAGAGCCCAGTCGAAGCATCGACTTTGCTCGACCAGGTGAAGCAGGCCGCGTCGAAAAACAACGTGCAGATCGAGAACCCCGCCATTGGTAACAGCGACACCACCCCGAACTACCAGGCCGTCTTCGCTTCGGTCGAAACGAAGAGCCCATGGCCGCCGCTCGTTCACTTTCTTTATGACGTGCAGCAGCCAGAGAATTTTGTAGTCTTCGAAAGCGTGAATCTCGCGATCGATTCAAGCGATCCGACACTGATGCGCGGTAAGTTCAAGGTTGCTCGCTGGTTCGCGTCGAAAAAATGAGCATCAGGATTGTCCTCTCTCTTTGCGCTGTCGCCCTCGTAGCGCTCGCGGCGAGGGCGGACGACGAACTGCCAAAGCCGCAGGCCTTCGCCCGCTACGATGCGATGACGAATCGCTCGCCCTTCGCCGTCGCAACCGCTGTCGCGCCGCCGCCGCAAGCGCCGAACTTTGCCAAGGATCTCTACATCGCGAACGCCGCCAAGCTTTCCGATGAAGGCGTCGTTACGCTCTCGTCGAATGTGGACAAGAACATGAAGGAGTACTTGAGCACGAAGGCTCCGAACAAGAGCGGCTACAGCATCTCAAACATCGAGTGGTCCGACCGGGTTGGTGCAACAAAGGTCACGATTTCGAAGGACGGTCAGTTCGCGACCTTGAGCTTCAACCAGGCGTTGCTTTCGCAGCCCGTCGCGACCGGCGGGCAGGCACCTCAGCAGCCACAGCCGCAGCCGCAAATCGTGAACGGGATCAACGGCGCGAATCCGATCCCGACGCCAATCGCGACGTATCCGGCCGGCAGCAACGCCGTTCCGGTGCAGCCAGCCGGCGGTGCGTTTCCAGCTCCGGCGCGCGCAGTCCCTGCCATACCTGCGCCGGTCGGAACACCAGCGGCCAACGCAATCAAGCCAGCGCCAGTTCCGATGCTACCGACTCCGCCGCCGCGCGTTCGCGGTGTGATCCAGCGAAATCCCAACGGCATCGCGCAGCCGGTCGCCGACGATCGCGCGCAGTTGCAGCAGCAGGACGAGTAGTTACAGGCCCCAGTTATCGTCCGCGGTGTCCGGCTTGCGATCCGGCCCGGGAGAATAAAGGTCGAAGCTCGTCGGGTTCTTTCGGCCCGGTGAAACGTAGACGTAGTTACTGCCCCACGGATCCTGCGGCAGTTCCTTGAAAAGCTGATACCAGCGCGTCGGCTTCGGATCACTTTCCGGCGGAGTTACCAGCGCCTGCAAACCCTGCTCGGTGGTGGGCAGGAATCCATTCACGCTTTCGTAGAGCTTCAGCTGGGTGGAGATCGACTGGATGTCCGCCCGCACGCGCATGTCTTTCGCCACGCCGGTTGTGTTGCCGAGTTTGCCGACAGCGACGCCGAGAATGATAACGATAATGCCGACGACGAGCATGATCTCGAGAAGCGTGAACCCGCCTTCGCCTGCGGCCACGGCGCGGCATGCCCCGCCTCCGGTGATGTCGCGGCGGGTGCCGCTTGCGCGCCTAACGAGTGCTACTTCGGATCGAGAAGGTAATCGGATTTTTCCCACAGATACTTGAGTTGAATTTGCGTGGCCCGAATCGCCGAGATCGGAGTTCCCGGGCCGCCGATCACAATCACATCATTCGTGCCGACCCTCAAATTCGCGGCCGGAACAAGTTTCTGCCCGCGCAACCAACCGGTGTAACGGAAGCGCATTCCATCGATCAGGCGCTGCGTCTCGCCTTGATAAGCGGGATCGGCGAGATCGGTGAGCGCGAGTGAAACAGGGCCGAGATTCTCGCCGTTCACATAAACTTCCGGCGGCGAATCGATCCGCGCCGTCGAGACCTCAAAGGTAAGCAGCGCGACCAGCGGGCGGCTCTCGATAGGGAACTGAAAAGCCGCGCCTTGTGAAATCGCGGCGCCGATCCGGATTGTCTCCGCCGCGAGCGTCGCGGTGACAGTTCCGAACGTCTCCGTGTCCTGCTCAGGCGCGTGCAATGGCGCGGTCGCGGCGAATGGTTCCGGCACGATGTCGCGCGGTGCGGCGGCAAGGGGGTGCGCGACTTTGCGGCTCGCCATCCAGTCCATGAAAACACCGCGGATCGTCTTGCCGTCGCCAGGGACTTCGACGTCGACGCAGCTCACGCCGAGCATCGGCAGCATCACGGTGTCGGACGTTGGCAGATCAATCCCGGCGCCGAGTTCCGTCGAGCGCAAAACGAGCGTCCCTGATTCGTCCCAGCCGGTAACGGTTGGGCGCTGCTGCGGTTTGTCGTCGAAGAAAACTCGCACCATGAGCAGAGGCAGATCGGCACGTCGATGCGCGACGCGAATCCGGAAAATCGTGCGCGCGAGAGCGTCGCCATTTGCGCTTACCGGAACGAGCGTGACCGCTTCGATCCAGGCCGGCGCACTTTGCGGCGTCGAATTCGTTGGGCCCGCCTGACGTAGATCGATCCAGGCGCTTTCCGTGGAAGCTTGGCGCGCGGCGTTAAACTGCTGGAGCAGTCCGCTCCCGACAGCTTCCTGCGCTCGGGCCGACGAAAACCCGAGCAAGAAAAGTGCGGTGAGCGCGACCGCGCGGAGCGACAT
Organism: Verrucomicrobiota bacterium; assembly: GCA_030948555.1. Classification (GTDB taxonomy): domain Bacteria; phylum Verrucomicrobiota; class Verrucomicrobiia; order Chthoniobacterales; family UBA10450; genus JACCTI01. The sequence continues at coordinate 5,562 of JALZAD010000408.1, forward strand.
AGGCGGTGATCCTACCTCAGCGCGGATGCACCTGTAAACTGCTCGTCATCTCGAAGACGGCGCTCAGGATGCTGTAAACAACGAAGCCGACGACGAGCGCGATTATGACGATGATGACCGGCGGAATGAGCGACGACGTAATCTTCACCGTCCGATCCAGCTCCCGCTCGTAGACGTCAGCGATCGTTTGCATCGTCTCCGCGAAACGGCCCGTTTGTTCACCGACCGCCATCATGTCCGTGAAGAGCTCGGGAAACAGATGCTGCTCGGTCAGAGCAACGGAGAGATTCGCGCCGTCAATCACCGCACGACGAACCTCGACGAGCTTCTGTTCGAGGAAACGGTTGCCCGCGATCTCGGTGACGAGATCGAGCGCCTTCAACAACGGCACGCCGTTCTCCATCAAGGTGCCGAGCGTGCGCGAGAACTGCGCGTAGTAGCGATGCTTAACGATCCGGCCGTACCCAGGGATCGAAAGCCGTGCGCGGTCGAGCGTCGCGCGCCCTTCATCGCTCCGCGAAAACGCACGAATCGCGATCGCAGCCGCCATCACCAGAACGACCGCGACCCACCAGTAGCTCGTGAGCGCATGATGAAACGCGACCAGGATGCGCGTCGGCAGCGGCAAGGTCCCGCCGTTCGACGCCATGAACTGCGTGAGCTGCGGAACCATGAACGTGATGAACACCGTCATCAGAATCGCGCCCGCGGCGGCGAGAAAGGCGGGATAAATGAGCGCTTGCTGCACGCTGTCGCGCAGCGCTTTCGCCTGTTGCAGATGCTCGACGAGCCGCTTCAAAATATCCGGCAACGCGCCGCTCGCTTCGCCCGCTGCAATCAGGTTGACGTAGATCGCCGGGAAGATTTTTGGGAAGTCGCGGAGCGCTTGCGAGAAGCTCCGGCCGTCGACCAGCGCCTGGTGCAACGCGCCGGTCATCTGCTGCACGCGCGGATGCTTGAGGCGCTTCTGCAAAACGCCGAGACCTTCATCCAGCGTCATCCCGGCCTGGAGCAGATGCGCGAGTTGCTCCGTGAAAATGAGCAGCTGGTTGTGCGGGATCTTTAGGTTCTGCGTGGGCGCGGCGAGCGACGGCGCAACGGCCGGCGCACCTTTGACCACCTGCGGCTGCGTGCCGACGACGTCGATGCGAATCGGAATGTAATGCAGCTGCTCGATCTGCCGAATTGCCACCCCACGATCGGGACATTCGAGCGTTCCTTCGACGAGGCCGCCCTGGGCGTTACGCGCTCGATAGGAGAACTGTGGCATCGCGCCGAAGTTATCACATCACGCTGGATGCCGCAGCGACCTGTTGTCATCCCGAGCCGCGGAGACGGCGAGGGACCTCGCACAGTGCTTGCCTAACGAGTAATCGTGGTTATCCAAGCACCCTGTGGGAGGTGTTTCGGCGCGCTTCGCCTGCCTCAGGATGACATGCTTTCCAAGCTCGGCGTCCGCGGCTGTCAGCGCTGCTCGCGGATGAGCAGCCGCGTCTGCTCGCGATACTCCGGTTTCGCTTTGGCCGCTTCTTCGGCGAGCTGCTTGGCGGCCTCGGTCTGACCAGTCGACTGTCCGTAGACCGCGGCGTGCCATTTGCGATCCGCAAGAACACTCTGATCCGCCCGTCGCATCGCGATCTTACTCATCTGGAGAAGCGCTTCTGGAGTGAAGGTTTCCCACTTAAATTTCTGGGTTCCCGAAAGCCCCGCAATGTTCAGCGTAATTCCCGCATCATCTGCGCTCTTCGCGCCCTTGAATTCTGCCGCGCCGACTTTGATTGGCTGATCAAAGCCGCCGCTGTTCAGATCGCTGATGAGGTCGGACTTCCACTGCGCGAGCAACTCGGGCTTCTTCTTCTCGAAGTCCTCGACTGCCTTCCGATAGAGCGCGTCCTTCTCCTCCTTTTCGAGCGCCGAAGCGCGCGTGCTCAGACGCTTTCCCTCCTCTTTGAGCGCTTCGACGAGCGCGCCGCGCGTTTGCGCGCGGTGTTGAAGTGCGCGTACTTTCTCGAGCGCTGATCGCGCTTCGCCGCTGTCTGCGAGTCGGGGCGGGAGCGCTTTCGATTCAGTGTAGGCGGCGTGATCGTCGAGGTGTTTGCGGGCGATCGGTTTGTAATCAGCGAACCACTTGAACTCGTTAGGCACGTCGGCTTCTACGAAGCGCCGCAGAAGACCTGCGGCCTCGTCGAACTCGCGCAGCTGCCAGTCTTTGATCCCGTCGAGGAACAGCGCGAGCGCGTTCGGGCCGTTCGCATCCAGCTCCGGGCCGCCGCGGATCGGCCCGGGCGCAGCGAGCGCTTTCGCGGTTTCGACGAAGAACGTTGCGAGCGGCACGTCGGCTTTCGCGCTCGAGTAGGGCCCGGCGGATTCGATCTGCCGGAAGGTGTCGCGTGCTTGCGGCAATTTCCCTTGGAGCAGCAACGCGAGACCCGCGTGCAGGCGGGACCACTCGAGCATCGGATGGCGGTTCTGCGCATCGGTCCCGAGTTTCGCGAACGCATTTGCCGCAGCGTCGTAGTTGCCGTTGAGCAACTGCATGCGCGCGTCGTCGTAACGCTTCTGGAGCGCGGCGGTGTTGTCCGGCGTCGGAGTTGGCGTAGGGCTCGCGACGACGGACGCCGGCGGAGTTCGTTTGTGAAGCAGCAGCATCGCCGCTTCGCCCGCGGCGAGCAGCGCCACGATCGCGATCACCACCCAGCGCACGCGCGAGCTGCCTTTCGAACGTCGCGGCTCGAGTGCTTCGCGCGCGCGTTCGAGCTCGGTAATGAACTCAGCGTAAGAGGCGAAGCGTTTCACCGGATCCGTCGCGAGCGTTTTGTCGATCACGCGAGCGGTCTCGCGCGAGACGTCGCGCGCGACTTTCCGGAGACTCGGCGGATTGCTCTTCAAGCGCCGCAACTCCGACGCCGAGGTGGTTTCACCTTCCATCGGCGGCTTGCCCGCGATCGCGTGGAAGAGCGTTGCGCCGAGGCTGTAGATGTCGCTCCGAAAATCTTCCGGCACGTTGTCGAGCCGCTCCGGCGCGACGTAGTAGGGCGTGCCCCAAATCTCGTGGCGCGCTTCCGCTTTGTGCTCCGCGGCAACGGCGAGACCGAAGTCGCCGATCTTCGCGGTCTCCTTGTTCGAGAAGAGGATGTTCGCCGGTTTTACATCGCGGTGGATCAGCCCGCGTTCGTGCGCGGCCTGCAAACCTCGCGCCACCTGAATGCCGGCTTCCAGCACCTGCCGCTCGGGAAGGCGCGTATGTTGCGCCATTAGGTCATCGAGGCTGCCGTGATCGACCAGCTCCATGACGAGGTAGATCTGACCGTGTGCCGAGCCCGACGAATAAACCTGGATGACGTTCGGATGATTAACGGCCGCGGTGACGCGCGCCTCCTGTTCGAGCCGCGCCGCTTCCGCAGGATCGGCGCTGAGTTCTCGCCGCAAAAGCTTCAGTGCAACGAACCGTTCGAGACGCGTGTCGCGAGCTTTGTAGACCGAGCCCATTCCGCCGACGCCGAGCGTCTCGACGATTTGAAAGTTATCGAACGCCGTCTCGACGCGAAACTTTTCTCCGCAATTCGGACACGCCACACGCGCGAGCGGCTCCACGTCGGAGACGTCGACGAGCGTGCCGCAATTTGGGCATGGCTGGGGCGTTGCGTTGCCGGTGTCGGCCATCAGGTCCGCGGATATGATTGCGTTTCCACACGAAAACACCAGCGTCCGCCGGAGATGATTGAGCTGCGAGTTACGCGCGAACGTGCCGGCCTCCGGTTGGATCGTTTTCTCGCGCTCGAATTGCCCGATTTCTCGCGCTCGCGGCTGCAGGCGCTGATCGAGGGAGGACTCGTTAGGCTCAACGCGGAGACGCCGCGCACGCGCGAGATCGTGCGGACGGACGACGTCGTGCAACTAACCGTGCCCGCGGCGGAGAAGATCGAGGCGCAGGCGGAAGATATCGCGCTTCAGATTTTGTTCGAAGACGACGATCTACTCGTGATCGATAAACCCGCGGGAATGGTCGTGCATCCCGGCGCGGGCAATCAGGAGCACACGCTCGTCAATGCGCTGCTGGGTCATTGCACCGAGTTATCCGGCATCGGCGGCAAGGAGCGTCCTGGCATCGTGCACCGGCTCGATAAGGAGACGAGCGGTTGCCTGATCGTGGCGAAGAACGACACCGCGCATCGCGAGCTTTCCCGGCAGTTCGCGGCGCGCACGGTGAAGAAGATTTATCTCGCGCTGGTCGCTGGGCGTTTGCGCTCCGCAACCGGGACAATCGATGCGCCGATCGGAAGACATCCGGTGCATCGGCAACGGATGAGCATCTCGAAAACTTCGCGCGGGCGTTCGGCGTTAACTGAGTACCGCGTTCTCCGTTCAGGCTCGGAGATGAGCCTGGTCGAATGCGAATTGCACAGCGGACGCACGCATCAAATTCGTGTACACCTTCATCATCTTGGCCACCCGATTATGGGCGACAAACTTTACGC
>JALZAD010000002.1 GCA_030948555.1 Verrucomicrobiota bacterium
GGCTGCTGAAGGTGACCTGACCAGAGTCGAACATCTTCTGTATACCGGGCATGAGCGAGATCCGGATGCCGTGACCGAGCTCGATGTGGCGGAACCCGAGCTCGTCGATGATCTCGTGCAACATGACATCGCCCGAGGTGTGGCGGTGCGAGTTCCAGCAGGTGGAGAAGGAAATCATCGCGCGCAGCTCACGCGGCCGGCGCGGCTTGCGCTTCTGGTTCCGGAGCCACGACCGGGCGCGGCGTCTTCTCGCAACCGACGCGTCCCGCGAAGCTGAGGACGACGACCGCGAAGGTCGCGTAGAGAACACCGCCAACAACAAGCGCGCTACGTAATCCGATCAGATCCGCGAACGCGGGCGTAATCAAACTCCCGACGGGCGTCAGCCCGAAGAAGCTCAACCCGAAGATGGCCGAGATGCGTCCGCGCAACGGATCAGGCGCGCGCTCCTGCACGATCGTGCTCGCGAGGCCGAAGTTGGCCGAAAGACCGATCGCGAGCACGCCCATCGCAATCGCGCTCACGACGAAGCTGTGCGAGCGCGACATCAGGCAGAGCGAAAGACCGACGATCACGACCGCGCCGCTCATGAACTTAAAGCGCAAATGGCGCGGGACGCTGAGCAATCCGAGCGCACCAAACAGCGAGCCGCTGCCGGAGACTGCCATCAGGTAACCCATCGGCGTCGGGCCGAGCTGGAGGATATTCCGCACGTAGAGCGGCAGCATGACGGAGAGGAACGGAAACACGAAAATCGTGCTTAAGCCGATAAGCACGATCATGGAAAGAATGGTGCGATCGTTGCGCACGTAGATCAGGCCTTCTTTGAAGCCGCTCTTGCGCTGTTCTTCTTCTTCGGCCGTGCCGAGCGTGCGAGGCGGCAGAGAAGCGAGCGCGATGATCAGCGCGAAGAAGGTGAACGCATTTGAGAAGAACGCCGAGGCCGCGCCCCACCAGCCGACGATCACGCCGGCGACCGAGGGCCCGACCAGACGCGAGCCGTGAAACACGGATCGATCCAGCGCAATCGCGGTCGCGATCTGATCCTTCGTGACCAGCTCCGGGACGAGCGCGTTGATCGCCGGCATCTCGAAGGCGATGCAAGTGCCGAGGCAAAGCGCGAGCACGATGACGTGCCAGATCTGAATCCTTCCGGTGAAGACGAGCAGGCCAAGAATGACCGCGAGGATCGTCTGCACGATTTGCGTCCAGATCAGGATCTTCCGTTTGTCGTAACGATCGGCTGCTTCGCCGCCTTTCATGGCGAGCAAAATAGTAGGCACACCAGCCGCGGCAGCTGCCAGTCCCAGATAAAATCCGCGATTGGTCAGGCTGCTCATGACCCAGCCTTGAGCCATGACTTGCATCCAGGTGCCGGTGTCGGAAATGGCCGAGCCGATGATGTAACGCCGGAACGGGCCGTCGCGCAGCAGAGCGACGGCGCGGCGCCAGAAGGGTTGCTCGGCGTTATCCATGGCCGAGACAGATACGCGGAGAGACCTGCCGCCGCAATGTGCCCGCTACATCGGTGATGCGCGCGTATTGAGCGGCTGCCACGAGACGCCGTTGATGCGCCAGTGCCCAGCGGATTGACGCAGCTCGAGCCGGAGGATGACCAACCCCGATCCTGCCATTCCTTCGCCCTCCACCAAGCCGGCGTAGCGCACGTGCGACGGGAACTCAAACAACGACCGCAGGGTCACCTTCTTCACCCGCGTGTTCTCGACGTAGCCGAGGCGCATGTATTTATCGGTCACAACCTGTGTCACGCCGAGGTTGCCCCGCGCATTGTTGCGCCAGAGATCCGTCGCCTCCGCGAGCAAGTAGGCCGTGTCGTCCTGGACGAAAATGCGGTTGAGCGCCTCTTCGCCGTAATCTTCGGCATCACGTTGCACCGCGGCGCGGTAGAGATTCACGCCGATCAGCGCTGACATGAAGCTCGCCAGCAAAATCAGAAAGACCGCGCCGACGATCAACTTCTCCGGCCAGCGGATTTCCTCTTTTTGCCGAACGGCGAAGAAGTGGACCGACGGCGCGAAGAAGAATGCGCCGACGATGATGTCGAGCACGCCAGCGCTCCATTCCACGAGCAGGCTGTCGCGCGTTCCCCAGACGAAAAAGGCGAGACCCACCAGAAGCATCCATGCTCCGGCGAGCCAGCGGACCCAGTGCACGCCCAGCCAGATGAAGGCGAAGGCGAGCCACCAAAGGACGAGGTCGACAGCGAAGGCGAGCGCAAGTTCGAGCGTGTTGCTGGACAGCATCCCGGCGAAAAGAATCGCCTGCACCACGAAGTGGCAGCCGCCGATGGTGAGCAGGATGGTTCGCCCGCGACGCCACGCTTCCGGCTCGCCATAGTTCCAGAGCGATGGAAGTTCGTCCGTTGTGCTCACGGATTCCTCGGTGAATCTGAACGAGAAACCATCCGCGATTTTCTAACGGAGAAGAATCATGCGAGTCGATAAATTCACGCAGAAGATGCAGGAGGCGTTGCAAGCCGCGCAGGAGCTCGCCGCGCAGCACAATCAACAGGAGCTAACGAACGATCATTTCCTGATCGCGCTCCTCGATCAGAGCGAAGGCGTGACGCGGCCGCTCCTGGAGAAGCTCGGCGTCGCACCGGCGACGCTGCGTTCCCAGCTCGAAGCGGAAATGAAGCGGCGTCCGCAGGTCCATGGGTCGTCCGATGTGCGGATCGGCAATGAGCTGCGGAGCACGCTCGACGCGGCGGAAAAAGAGATGGCGAAGCTGAAGGATGAATTCCTCAGCGCGGAACATTACCTCCTCGCGCTGTCCGATTCGAGCAGCCCGGCGGGACGCGCGTTGAAGCAGAATGGCCTGACGCGCGACAAGCTGATGCAGGGCCTGCAGCAGGTGCGCGGTTCGCAGCGAGTGACGGATCAGAACCCGGAAGGAAAATACCAGACGCTGGAGAAGTACGGGCGCGACCTGACCGAAATGGCGCGCCGCGGGAAGATCGATCCGGTGATCGGGCGTGATAACGAGATCCGGCGTGTCATGCAGGTGTTGTCGCGGCGGACGAAGAACAATCCGGTCTTGATCGGCGAGCCTGGCGTGGGGAAGACGGCGATCGTCGAAGGGCTCGCGCGCCGCATCATCAGCGGGGATGTACCGGAGTCGTTGAAGAGGAAAAAGCTCATCGCGATGGATATCGGCTCGATGATAGCCGGCGCGAAGTTCCGGGGCGAATTCGAGGACCGGCTGAAAGCGTTCCTCAAAGAGGTCACCGACTCGCAAGGCGAGATCATTCTCTTCATCGACGAGCTGCACACGATCGTCGGCGCGGGCGCGAGTGAAGGCGCGGTCGACGCGTCGAACATGCTGAAGCCGCAGCTTGCCCGCGGCGAGCTGCGCACGATCGGCGCCACCACCCTCGATGAGTATCGCAAGTACATCGAGAAAGACGCCGCGCTCGAACGGCGGTTTCAGCCGGTAAAGGTGGATGAGCCGAGTGTCGAAGACACAATCGCGATTCTTCGTGGACTGAAGGAACGCTACGAAGTGCATCACGGCGTGCGCATTCAGGATGCGGCAATCGTCGCCGCCGCCGTGCTTTCAAATCGCTACATCAGCGATCGTTTCCTGCCCGACAAGGCGGTCGACCTGATCGACGAAGCGGCGTCGCGTTTGAAGATCGAGCTCGATTCGATGCCGACGGAAATCGCCGTGATCGAGCGCCAGGTCATGCAGCATGAGATGGAGCGGCAGGCGCTCAAGAAAGAGAAGGACCCCGCAAGTAAGGAACGACTCGCGGCACTCGAGCGAGAACTCGCCGAGCTGAAGGAGAAATCGTCCGCGATGAAGGCCGAGTGGCAGAAGGAGAAGGCGGAGATCGATGTGCAGGCGAAGGTGAAAGAGGAGCTCGATCAAGTGCGTACCGAACTGGAGCGCGCGCAGCGCCGCGGCGAATTAGCGAAGGCGAGCGAGATCCAGTACGGGCGCATTCCGGAGCTGGAGAAGAAGCTGCGCGAGATCGAAGCGAAAGAAGCGAACGCAGACAAACCGCGTCTCCTCCGCGAGGAAGTGACCGAAGAAGACATCGCGGAAGTGGTCTCGAGCTGGACGCACATTCCGGTCTCGCGCCTGCAGGAAGGCGAGCGGCAGAAGCTCCTCCGGCTCGAAGAACATCTGCACCAGCGCGTGATCGGGCAGGAGACCGCGATCAAGGCGGTTTCAAATGCGGTCCGGCGCGCGCGAGCGGGATTGCAGGATGAGAACCGGCCGATTGGTTCGTTCATTTTCCTCGGTCCAACCGGCGTCGGAAAAACTGAGCTCTCGCGTGCCCTGGCCGAGTTCCTCTTCAACGACGAGAACGCGATGATCCGCATCGACATGAGCGAGTACATGGAGAAGCACACCGTCGCGCGCTTGATCGGTGCGCCTCCGGGTTATGTCGGCTACGAAGAAGGCGGGCAGCTGAGCGAAGCGGTTCGGCGCAAGCCATACTCGGTCGTGCTCTTCGACGAGATCGAAAAGGCGCACCAGGACGTCTTCAATGTCTTGCTCCAAGTGCTCGATGACGGCCGCATCACGGACGGGCAGGGGAGAACCGTCGACTTCAAGAACACCGTCATCATCATGACCTCGAACCTCGGCTCGCAGTTCATCACCGATGACTCGAACGCCGAGCAGCGCGAGGCCCGTGTGATGGAAGCGCTGCGGCAACATTTCCGGCCGGAGTTCCTGAATCGCGTCGATGAAGTGATCATCTTCGATCGCCTGAACGAAGAGGAGCTGAAGAAGATCGTGGAGATCCAGCTACGGCGCCTAACGAGTCGTCTCGAGAAACAAAAGATTCGCCTGGAACTCAGCGACGAAGCCAAAGCGCGAATCGCGCGCGAAGGCTACGACCCGGTCTACGGCGCACGTCCACTGAAGCGCGCCATCCAACGCGAGATCCTCGACCCGCTGAGCATGGACATCCTGGGCGGAAAGTTCCGCGAAGGGCAGACCATCCGTGCCGAAGCACGCGATGGGTCAATCGAGTTTGTCGCCACGTAGCAGCGCTCGTTAGGCAACCATGGAGCGCATCGCGGAAAACGTCTGGCGTCTGCGCTACTCGCTGCCGCTGCTCGGACATGATCTCGGTCGCGCGGTAACGGTCATCCGACTCCATTCGGGCAAGCTCGTCATCCATTCGACCGCGCCGTTCAGTGCGATCGACATCGCGGCCATCCGTGAACTCGGCGATCCGGGATGGTTGCTCGACGCGACCTTGTTCCATGACTCGTTCGCCAAAGAAGGTTGTCGAAGTTTCGAGCGCGTGCCGTATCTGGCGCCGCCGGGCTTCGAGAAGGTCGCTGGTGTGCGCACTCAGCCGCTGACTCCCCCTCCGGCAGAATGGAATGACGAGATCGAGGTCTTCCCGCTGGCAGGAATGCCGAAAGTGCAGGAGCACGTGTTGTATCACGTTCCCTCGCGCACGCTCATCGTGTGCGACTTCTTCTTCAATCTCGGACAGGACGCGTCAGCCTGGACGCGGTTCTTCTTCCGCTACGTGATGGGGCTGCGGCGCGGCATTGGCATGAGCTTCTTCTTTCGCCTCATGATCAAAGATCGCGCGGCCTTCATCGAATCCCTCCGGCCGATTCTCGAACGCAACTTCGCGCGGGTAATTGTCGGTCACGGCGAGGTGATCGAAGGCGATGCGCAACGCACTCTCCGCGAAGAACTCGCCGTCCGCGGTCTCGCGCCGCGCCGATGAAGCATTGAAGGGGAGGATCTCTGGGGTATCGTCCGTGACATGAAAAAGATCGCCCTTGCTCTCACGACCGCTGCTCTTTTCAGCGCCTCTTCCGTTTTCGCGCATGATGATGCCGCGTGCTGCGCCGGCATGGCGGGCAAGGAGATGAAGGGCGCTTGCTCCGCAACTTTCGCCGACCTGAAGCTCACTGCCGCGCAGAAGTCAAAGATGGAGAAGCTCGCGGCGGACTGCGACAAGGGCGGCTGCAACGAGCAGACGATGGCGAAGATGGAAACCGGTGCGCGCAAGGTGCTGACGAAGGAGCAATTCGCAGCGTGGAAGGCGAAGTGCAGCGGCCAGATGTCGAAAGCACAGAGCTGATCGCGCTGCTGCGATGGACGAGATCGCAACGAATCTCGAGCTCGTCCGCGCGCGAGTCGCTGCCGCGGCCGAGAAGTCGGGCCGCAAAGCGGGCGACGTTCAGCTAATCGCGGTTTCGAAGAAGCAGGACGCGGAGAAAATCCGCGCCGCGTTTGAGGCGGGGCAGACGGTCTTTGGCGAAAGCAAGGTGCAGGAAGCACGAGCGAAAATCCCGCTCCTGCCCGGCGCGTTGCACTGGCAATTCATCGGGCATCTCCAGAAGAACAAGGTGCGACACGCGCTGCCGCTCTTCGAATTTTTCCACAGCATCGACTCGTTAGACCTGGCCCAGCAGTTCGATCGCATCGCCAATGAAGAAGGCGCGCGGCCGCGTGTCCTGATCGAGGTCAATGTGGCAGGCGAGGGGAGTAAGATCGGCTTTTCGCCAGACAAGGTGCGCGAGCAAATGGAGGCGCTGCTTGGACTCGTTAGGCTGAACATCGAGGGCCTGATGTGCATCCCGCCGTTCGCGCCGGAAGCCGAGGATTCGCGGCCATACTTTGTCATGCTCCGGGAGTTGCGGGATCAACTTGAGCGCGAGTTCGACCTGAAGCTGGCCGAGCTCTCGATGGGCATGAGCAACGACTACGAGGTGGCGATCGAAGAAGGCGCCACCTTCGTCCGCGTTGGCACGGCGATCTTTGGGTCTCGTTAGGCGCGATGCGACTCGAAGCCGAGAGCGTGCAAATGATCGGCGCCGAGCTGGCGATCCGATGGACGGACGGCGAGGAATCTTTTCTGCCGCTGGAATTTCTGCGCCGTGGCTGCCCGTGCGCGGCCTGCGGTGGTGAGCCGGACGTGCTCGGTAACGTGGTCCGGCCGCAAGTCAGCTACACACCGCAAAGCTTCGAATTGCGTGGCTGGGATTTCATCGGCGGCTATGCGTTGCAGCCGCGCTGGGCGGACGGTCATCGCACCGGCCTCTATAGTTATCAGTATCTGCGGCGCCTCGCGGAGGCGAGTTGACCGCGCTGCTATGATCCTCGGTCCAGGCATGACGCATCGGACCAAAGCAGCGATTCTCTTCGTGTTCTTTTTGATCTGCGGGCTCGGCTTCGTCGTTACACAGAAGGTGCGCGAGCGCATGCCGCCGCCCGCGCCGCATGTTCTCTTTGCGATCGTGAATCAGCAGCTCAGCGCGTTTCGCGCGTCGGATTTTCAAGGCGCTTATCGCCACGCTGCGGCCGGTGTGCAGCAACGCTTCACGCTCCCGCAATTCGAGCGCATGGTGCGCGAGCGTTATCCCGAGATGGTGCGGCGCTACAAGGTGGAGTTCGGCTCGGTCAAAGTGCAGGGCGCGAGCGCGGTGGTGCAGGTCTTCTTCCTTGCGCCGGACGGGAGCGCGCGATCGTTTCTCTACAGCCTCACCTACGAGGATGATGCGTGGAAGATCGACGGCGCGGAGGAGTTGCAAGAAGCGCGTCCCGCCAAGTATCTCGCGGGTACTCGCGCCTAACGAGTCATCGCGGAATCGTAATCCGCAGGAGCGAACTGTCCGCCGCTCGAGGTTCGAGTTCGCGCTGTCTCATGGCAGCGGGAACGAGAAGGAAGTTCCCGGGCGTGATGGAGACGCCGGCGCATGCGACTTCGCCCGTCAGGCAAACGACGATCGCGAAAGTGCCGGGTTCGGAGATCTCGCGCTCGTCCTGCAGCGTCCATTTCTCGACGCTGAAGAGCGCGTGCCTAACGAGTAATTCGCCATCCGGCCGGATCAACTCAGGCTCGAAGTCTCCGAAGTCGATCGAGCGCATCGATTCTTCGATGTGCAGGTCGCGCGCCTTGCCGCTTTTGTCGCGCCGGTTCCAGTCGAAGACGCGATAGGTCGTGTCGCTGTTTTGCTGCACCTCGACGATGACGTTGCCCGCACCGATCGCGTGCATGCGTCCGCTCGGTAGAAACATGGCGTCGCCGGTCTGCACACGAATGCGATGCACGTGGCCCTCCACCGTGCCTTGAGCGAGCGCCTCCTCGATGTGGCGCTTCGAACTGTGTTTCGCGAGCCCAACGTAAAGCTCGGCTTCGGCTGTCGCGTGCGCGATGTACCAGAACTCCGTCTTCGCCTCGCCATGGAGGTCAGCCGCAGCTTGCGGCGGCGGGTGAACTTGCAGCGACAGCTTCTCCTCCGCGTCGAGCAGCTTGACCAGGAGAGGAAATCGCTCGGCGGGCGTAACCTGGCCGAAAACTGCCGCGCGGTGATCGCGCCACAGATCGTGCAGCGACTTTCCGGCGAGCGATCCGGAAGCGATCACGCTCTGCGCTTCCGGCCGATCGACGATCTCCCATGACTCGCCGATGCGTCCTTCCGGCAGCGACTTGCCATACAAACTCTCGAGGCGCCGACCACCCCAGATTCGCTCCTTGAAGATGGGCGCAAAGCGAAGCGGCTCCTGGAAATCGGACGAAACCATGCGCGGTGATTATGTGCGAAAGGCAGTGGAGAATGCAATTGGCAGCCGGAGTTGGAGTGGCGCGTTTTGCGATTAAAGTGCGCGACCTTTGAAGACCAGCACATCGAGTTTCGTCAGGGATTGGGTGCCTGTTCTTGCCTGGATGCTCGTCATCTTCACTGCCTCAACCGATCTCGGCTCGGCCGCGCATAGCGCGCGGCTGCTGATTCCGTTCCTGCACTGGATCAACCCGCAGATTTCGCCGGCCGGCATCGAGTTGGCGCAATTTATCGCGCGCAAAGCAGCGCACGTGACCGAATACGCCGTCCTCGCCATGCTGCTGTTGCGGGCGCTGCACAGCGAATCGCGTGCACGTTTCGCGCGCCAGGCGCTGATCGTGTTTGCGGTCGCTGCGATCTACGCGGCGACGGACGAATTCCACCAGAGCTTCAATCCGTCGCGCACGGCATCACCGAAGGATGTGATGATCGACTGTTGCGGTGCGTTGCTTGGCCTGGCGGCTTATCGGCTTTTGACGCTGCGCGAAGCGAGCCCGGACGCGGCGCCGGTTGGCGCACGACCACTGCAACGAACGGCGAGGCGAGTCGCTTCACGGTAACTCTCCACTTCGACGACGATCTCCGGTTTTTCCTGCCGAAGTGCGCTGCGACCGCTGACGTCGAGCGCACGCTGAGCGAGAAGACGTCGGTTAAAGACATCATCGAATCCTGCGGCATTCCGCACACCGAAGTGCACGCGATCGTCTGCAACGGCCGTGCGTCTGGATTCGCGGAACAGATCAGCGACAACGTGGAAGGAGAAGTGCGCGGCTTGCTCGCGAGCGGAATTCCGCCGGCGCACTCTTTGCCTTGGCAAACTCACACGCGATCTGCGGTTGTTCGGCTTCGATGTCAGTTACGCGCGCGACGTGGTCGATGCGGATTTGGTTCACACCTCCGCGGCGACCGAAGATCGCGCTCTTCTCACGCGCGATCGACGCCTGCTCATGCATCGTGCTGTTCGCGATGGCTACTGCCTTGCGTTCGACAAATCCAGACGTGCAAATCGTCGAGGGTCTCGATCGTTACCAGATTGGCCATCGGGTCGAGCCGTTCACGCGCTGCATTGCGTGCAACGGGATGCTCGCGACCGTTTCAAAGGGGGAGATCGTCGATCAACTTGAGCCTTTGACGCGCCTTCACTTCGCGGAGTTCCGCCGATGTGGCGAATGCTGGAAGATTTTCCGGCGCGGTTCGCACTACGAGAAACTCGCGTCCCGCGTTCGTGATCTCGGCGTTCAAGTTCGCCATGTCTCCGCCTTGACCAATTCGGAATCACCGCCCACTGTTCCCGACCGCGGCGACTCCGCCGCACCGGGCCTGTAGCTCAGTTGGTTAGAGCATGCGCTTGATAAGCGCAGGGTCACTGGTTCGAGCCCAGTCAGGCCCACTTCACTTCCTCTGGAGCAAAATGCATCCAAGGCGGGCGGATTTGCGATTGCACAGTGTATTAGCTGCTCTAGTAATCGCAGGGATGTTTCACACGACGGGCCAACCGGCGGTCACGACGAAGAAGCTATGATCGAGAAGGAATCCACCGACGAAAAAACAGCCCACAAGCTACCAGATCTACCGGCGCGCGCAGACGTTCGCGGCGGCGCGAGCGCGCTCCATTCCGATAAGCCGCCGCTGACGATACCTCCGCCGGGTTTCGTTGTCGGACAAGGCGAGGCGCCGCCAAAACGCACCGGTTAGTCTGCTGAGCGCCGCAACCGCAGCGAGAGAGCGGCGGAAATGACCGCGAAGCCGCCGAGGAGGAGAAACGCGGATTGGTGTGTGCCGGTGCGCGCCTTAAAGTAACCGATCAGCGTTGGACCGACGAAGCCGCCAACGTTCGCGATGGTCACGACCATCGCCGTGCCGGCGGCCGCAGCGGCACCGCTGAGGAAGCGCGACGGCATCGACCAGAACGGACCGTAGG
>JALZAD010000016.1 GCA_030948555.1 Verrucomicrobiota bacterium
CGCCTGGACCATGTCGCTGTACAACAACACACCGCGCGCGCGGCAAACATTTGAGATCTGCGCTAATGGCTGCCTCACACCCGTTTCGTTGTTCGCCGCCATCACCGAAACCAGCGTTGTTTCCGGCCGGATCTTCGCCGCGAGCTCGTCAGGATCGATGCGGCCACCAATGTCGACGGGCAGAAAGGTCACCTCGAATCCTTCGTTCTTCTGCAGCTGTTCGAACGCATGCAGGACCGCATGATGTTCCGTCGCGCTCGTAATCAGATGCCGGCCGCGCGACCGATGCGCGCGAGCGAGTCCGAGCACCGCGAGGTTGTTCGCTTCCGTCCCGCTGCCGGTGAAAATCAGCTCGTGCGGCTTCGCGCCTAACAACTGCGCCAGCCGATCGCGCGCATCATCGATCGCCGCTCGCGCCACGCGTCCGGCGGCGTGAATGCTCGAAGGATTGCCGAAATGCTCGTCCAGGTACGGCCGCATCGCGGCGCGCGCTGTTTCGCACAGCGGCGTGGTCGCGTTGTAATCGAGATAGATCATCGCGCGTGCGCGGCGGCATGCGCTTCGGCGGCGAAATGCGTGTGCGCCCGCTTCGGCACGATCGCGATCTGCTTGGCCTCGTAATAGACTAACGAGTCCGGCGGCACGCTCTGGGTAAGGAACACATTCCCGCCGATCGTGCTCCGCGCGCCGACCACCGTCTCACCGCCGAGGACGGTCGAATTCGGGTAAATCGTGACGTGGTCTTCAACGTTCGGGTGGCGCTTTCCGCCTTTGCGAATTTGTCCCTGATCGTCCTTCTGAAAGCTGCGCGCGCCGAGGGTCACGCCGTGATAAAGCTTCACGTGCGAGCCGATGATGCAGGTCTCGCCAATCACCACGCCGGTCCCGTGATCGATGAAGAAATGCGAGCCGATCGTCGCGCCCGGATGGATGTCGATGCCGGTCCGGCCGTGCGCCCATTCCGTCATCATGCGCGGGATCAGCGGCAGGTCTTTCTGGTAAAGCAGATGGGCCATGCGCTGGATCGCGATCGCCTCAATCGCGGGATACGCCAGGATGATCTCTTCGTAGCTGATCGCGGCGGGGTCGCCTTCGTACGCGGCGTCGATATCGGCCCACAGCATTTCGCGCAGTGCGCCAAGTTGTGAGAAGAAAAAGCCGAGGATTTCTTCCGCGTCCGCGTCGCCGCTTTCGTGCGTTCGAACGGCCGCGAGGCTCTTCCGAATCTCCGGAATCAAACGTGTGTGCAGCGCTTTGATTCGACCGGTCGTCACCGCCGGCAGCTCACCGGCGTGAGCGAGCACTTCGCCGTGAAACCCCGGGAACATGATCGCGAGCAGATCGACGCATGCTTCATCCACCGCCGGTCGCGACGGCAGAGTGGCCGCGGCTTCGACATAGTTGATCCCGCCGTTTTCGCGATAGGTGCGCAGAAGATCTTCGACCGCGTCTGTGAAGCTGTGATCCATCGATTGCGAATTATCCGCCGACTAAGCGGGTAAAGAAATGAGAATTCGCGAGTGGCACGTGGCGCCGGTTCGCGATGCAGTGGCTTTGCGCGCGCTGTTCGTTTGCCGCGCAGTGCGCCTGATGAACGATGAGGGCCTGTCATCCTGAGGCTGGCGAAGCGCGCCGAAGGATCTCGCGTCCCCGCTGTTGAGCACACGCAGGGTCAGAGATAATCCAGCACCCTGTGCGAGGTCCCTCGCCGTCTGCGCGGCTCGGGATGACAGTTGGGTGTGCGCGCGCTGTTTGTATGCCGCGGGCAGTCGGTCTCGCGAACGATGAGAGCCTTGTCATCCTGAGGCTGGCGCAGCGCGCCGAAGGATCTCGCGTCCCTGCTGTTGAGCACGCGCAGGGTCAGAGATAATCCAGCACCCTATGCGAGGTACCTCGCCGTCTGCGCGGCTCGGGATGACAGGGCTTACGCCGCATCGCAGTTCCCGCACCCGCGCTCCACCCGCATCCGCAGTTTTCATCCGCGGCGAGATGGCTAAGCTGCGTTTCGCATGAGCCAATTCGAAGTTCTCGGGCTGCCGGTCGATGAAATGCGCGTCTTCCTGGCTGGCGCGCATCCGGACCCTTTCCGCATCCTCGGGCCGCATCGGGTGGGCGATAATCTGGTCGTCCGCGCGTTCCGTCCTGATGCGAAGGAGCTGCGTGTCGTCACGACCGCTGACGGCAAAGAGATCGCGGCCGAGCGGCTGGATCGCGAAGGGTTCTTCCAGGCGGTCTTGCCCGGTGTCGGGCGCGATGTGGATTACCGGCTGCGCGTCATTCGGTGGGACGATTCTGAAGAGACGGTTGGTGACACGTATCGCTGCGGCACGGTCATGGGCGAGGTCGATTTGCACCTCTTCGCGGAGGGCAATCACCACCGGATCTACGAGAAACTCGGCGCGCACGTTCGCTCGTTAGGCGACGTCGCCGGCGTCTATTTCGCGGTCTGGGCGCCGAATGCGCAACGGGTCAGCGTGGTCGGGGATTTTAACGGCTGGGATGGCCGCGTGAACCCGATGCGGCGTTTGTTAGGCAGCGGCGTCTGGGAGCTGTTCGTGCCCGGCGTCGGGGAAGGCACGCACTACAAATTCGAGATTCGCACGCCGGCCGGGCATCTCCTTTTGAAGAGCGACCCGTACGGCTTCTTCAGTCAGTGGGGCAAGGAAACGTCGTCGCTCGTTTACGATCTCGAGCGCTTCCAATGGTCGGATGCGGAGTGGATGAACTCGCGTCGCGGCAAGGATTGGAACAAGAGCCCGATGAGCATCTACGAGGTGCATCTCGGCTCGTGGCGCCGCCATGAAGAGGAGGGGAATCGCCCCTACAGCTACCTCGAGCTTTCCGAGACGCTCATCCCGTACGTCCTGAAGATGGGCTACACGCACATCGAGC
>JALZAD010000018.1 GCA_030948555.1 Verrucomicrobiota bacterium
GGCAGAGCGCTTGCCGCGGCTGCGTCGAATCAAACGGACACTCACGACGCTGCCGATCAAGGACGCGGCCACGCGATACGCATCATGGCTGACCACGTTCTCGCCCGAGATGCAGGCCGAACTTCTCTGTGCGCCAGCACCTGATTACGACCCGGCCTGGGCCTACCCGCAGTACTACCACCGGCTCAACGGCACCACTGCGGCGGACCACCTAAACCGCCTCATGTACGTCGACGTGAAGACGTGGCTCGCCGACGCCTACATGGAAAAGGCGGACAAGGCGACGATGGCTTGTGGTCTCGAAGCGCGCTTGCCGCTCCTGGATCACCGCCTGGTCGAGCTCGCCTTCCAAATCCCCGGCGATCGCAAAATCCGCGGCCGCTCCTTGAAGCGCATCTTCAAACACGCCGTCCGCGATCTCGTCCCACCCGCGGTCCTCGCACGCCCGAAACACGGCTTCGCCGTTCCGCTTGATCCGTGGTTCCGCGGCGAGCTGAAAGATTTCACGCGCGACGTGCTGCTCGACTCACGCACGACACAGCGCGGCTACTTCAAACGCGACGTGGTCGAGCGCCTTTGGAACGAGCACGTCAGCGGCCGGCACGTCCGCAGTTCGCAACTGTGGCTGCTGCTCAACTTCGAGCTCTGGCATCGCATCTACATCGACGGGGAGGCGGTATGAAGATCGCGCACGTCACCACCGTCGCCGCGTCGCTCCGCATGCTGCTCTCGAATCAAATGACCAGCCTGCGCGAGTCGGGCTTCGAAGTGGTCGGGATCTCTTCGCCCAGCTCGCGCGAAGAACTGCGCGACATCGAAGGCACACGCCACGTCGCGATCCCGATCAGCCGGAATCTGACGCCCTTCGCCGATTTGGTCTCGTTAGGCCGGCTCTGGCGCGTGATGCGGCGCGAGCGCTTCACCATCGTTCACACGCATACGCCGAAGGCGGGTTTGCTCGGTCAGCTCGCGGCACGGCTCGCCGGTGTGCCGGTGATCGTAAACACGGTCCACGGCTTCTACTTCCACGACAACATGCCGGCTCGCTCGCGGCGCTTCTACATTTGGATGGAGACGCTCGCGGCGCTCTGCTCCGATCGCATCCTTTCGCAGAACGCGGAGGACGTGGAGACGGCGATTCGCGAACGGATCTGCTCGCGCGAGAAGATCACGCTGCTCGGCAACGGCATCGACTTATCGCGCTTCGATCCTGAGAGCATTTCTCGCTCAGAAGTCGAAAAGCTGCGGGCGAGATACGATATCCCAGCCGGCGTGCCGGTGGTCGGTTTCGTCGGGCGACTCGCCGCGAAACGCAAAGGCTTCGCTGATTTCCTCTCCGCCGCGCGCGAGATCAGGAAGACGCTGCCCGATTGCCGTTTTCTCATCCTTGGTCCCGTCGACCGCGGCAAGGCGGACGCGATCGAGCCATCCGCCGCAGCAGACTACGGGATTGCTGACCGTTGCGTCTTCGCCGGCCTGGTGCCTAACGAGCAGTTGCCAGCGTTCTATCGGCTCATGAACGTGCTCGTTCTGCCATCGCTCTTCGAAGGCGTGCCGCGCGCGGTCATGGAAGCAGCGGCCATGGGCGTGCCCGCGGTGGTGACGGACGTAAAGGGCAACCGCGAAGCCGTCGAAGCGAATGTCACGGGATTGCTCGTTAGGCTGAATGATGTGCCGGCACTCACAGCCGCGATTCTGCGCATCCTGACCGATCGCGAATTGGCTGCCCGCATGTCGAGCGAAGCGCGACGCCTCGCGGCCGAACGCTTCGATGAGCGGCGTGTCTTCGCCCGCGTGAAATCGGAGTATGCACGGCTCCTCGCTCAGAAGGAACTGCCGACGGGAGCGACTTGCTCCCAACCAACATGACCGCGCTCGCCCTCCAGACCGAGCCGCAGTTCGCGCCCGCGCCGCCGATTCCGCCGCCTGCCCGTCGCACGACAACTCTTGAGCGCTTCTTCGCTGAGTTGGAGCAGCGCGGCGTTGCTTACGTCGTGCTGCATTCCTACGCGAATCTCCCGCACGAGATCGACGGCAACGACCTCGATCTCGCCGTCGCGGAGACTGATCGACCGAAGCTCGCCCCGATCATCTCGTCGGTCGCGCATGCATCCGGCGACCTCATCGTGCAACGCCTCGAGCACGAACTCTTCGCGGAATACACGCTTCTCGTTCACCCGGCGGAGCCGACCGAGGCGGTCGCGCTCGACGTCTGTTCGCACTTCGCAAAAGGCGGCGTGCTCCTGGTTCCCGATTCTCTCCTGCTCAAGAATCGCCACCGCGATCCGCGTGGCTTCTTCATTCCAGCCGCTGCGGCGGAGTTCATTTACCTGCTGACCAAGTCGCTCGCGAAAAGCGGCGCGCCGGGTAAGCACCTCGAGCGCCTTCGCTACCTTGCGGCCGAAGATCCCGCCGGCGCGCAGCGGAACTTCGCTCACGTCTTCGGTCCGAGCGGGAGCATCGAGAGCTGGCTCGCCGCCTCGCCTAACGACTGGCGCGTACTCGCTGCGAAGATGCGCTCGCGGAGCAAGGACGCCGCCCTGCAACGCCGTGAACTCCGGCGCAGAATCTCGCGCGCGCTGCGGCCGACCGGCTTCCAGGTCGGACTCCTCGGCCCCGACGGCAGCGGCAAATCCACGCTCCTGCAGAACATCGAGACGCAGCTCGCGCCGTGTTTTTCGCGGCACCGCGTCTTTCGTTTTCGCCCGGACATCTTCAATCAGATCGAGCCCGGATTGCAGTCGACTCCACACGAACGCGCGCCGCGGAGCCGCTTCGTCAGCATCGGGAAAGTCTTCTTCTACTTCGCCGACTGGTGGGTCGGATCACTCGTTAGGCTGACGCGCGAACGTCGCCGCGGCACGCTCATCATCTTCGACCGCGACTTCAACGATCTCGTCGTCGACCAACGGCGTTACCTCGTGCAAGGCGTCGAAGCGCTGGCCAACCTCCTCCGCCGAATTGCTCCGCGATCCGACGCGACGTTCATCCTCGACGGTGACTCACGCGCGATCCACGCGCGTAAACCGGAGCTGACGGTCGAAGAAATCGAACGTCAGCGGCAAGCGTTTCGCCGCCTCGCGGCAAGCGGTCGCCGGATGTATCTCATCTCCGCCGATCAGCCGTCGAAACAGGTCGCGAAGCAGGTCACGGACATCATGCTCCAAGCGCTCGCGCATCGTGAACTGCGCCGCCGCGTGCCATTCTCGAAGCGCGCGTTCGACGTGCTGGTCGCCAGCCTCGCGATCGTTGTTCTCTCGCCGCTTCTCGCCTTCATCGCGCTTGTCGTGCGGCTGAAATTCGGCGCGCCGGTTCTCTTCACCCAGGAGCGCCCCGGCCTTGGCGGGAAGACATTCCTGATCCGGAAATTCCGCACCATGCCCGACGTCCGCGACGAGACCGGACGCATGCTTCCCGATGCGCGCCGCCTGACGAGCTTCGGGAAATTCCTCCGCAGCACGAGCCTCGATGAGCTGCCCGAGCTTCTGAATGTCCTGCGCGGCGAGATGAGTCTGGTCGGTCCGCGTCCGCTGCTCATTCGATATCTGCCGCTCTACTCACCCGAGCAGGCGCGCCGGCATGATGTTTTGCCCGGCATCACCGGCTGGGCGCAGATCAATGGCCGCAACGCCGCGAGCTGGCCGCAAAAGTTCGCGCTCGATGGCTGGTACGTCGATCACCGCTCGTTCGCGCTCGATTTGAAGATCATTGCGCAGACGTTTGTGAAGGTCTTCAAGCGCGAGGGCATCAGTCAGCCCGGCTACGTCACCTCGGATTTCTTCCGCGGCGAAACGGACGCGATCACACCTGTCGGGAGGGAAACAATATGAGGGATGAACCAACGGTTTTGGTCACCGGCGTAGGCGACACGGTCGGGCAGGCGTTAGTGAAAGCGGCGCGCTCGTCGGCTGTTTCGTGCCGCGTGCTTGGAAGCGATCGCGACAAATCCGCGGTCGGCTTCGGCTGGGTCGATGAGACATTTCTTCTACCCCATTGCTACAACGTCGATGCCTACCTGCGCGGGGTGCGTGAGGTCTGCGCGGGCGAAGGCGTCGGCCTGATTCTCCCGGGCTCCGAGAAGGAGCTCGAGCTTCTCGCCGCGAACGCGGCGGCAATCCGGAGCGAGACCGGTGCGGTCGTGGTCGGGAGTTCGCCGGAAGTGCTCGCGGTCGCGATGGACAAATGGGAGACCTGCCGTTTCCTCGAACGCGCCGGGCTCAGCTTCCCGCGCTACGCCCGTTCCGATCACCGCGAAGACATCGAGCGGCTGATTGCGGAGGTCAGCTTCCCGCTGATCGCAAAACCAGTTCGCGGCACCGGCGCGCGCGGCCTCGCGAAGGTATACTCGTTAGGCGAACTGGAACAAGCCTGCGCGGCTGGTGTGCCTTTTGTCGTGCAGGAATGCCTCGAGCCCGCGGAAGAGGAATACAGCGTGGAGATCTATACGCTGAAGAACGGCGAGCAGGCGGGCGACATCTGTTATCGCCGCGATCAGCTCATCGCCGGCGACACCTATAAAGCGAAGGTGATGCCGCACGAAGCGGCGCAACGGGAAGCGCGCGCCATCGCAGCGGCGCTCGGCGCCCAGGGCCCGTGCAACGTGCAGATGCGCGTTACGGAGCGCGGGCCGGTCACGTTCGAGATCAACCCGAGATTCTCCGGCGGCGTTGCGATGCGCGCGCACTTCGGCTTCAACGAAGTCGAGTTCGCGCTGCGTGATCTGGTGCTGGATGAGCCATTGCCGGAGCTCAGGATCACCTCCGGGCTCGCGCTGCGTTTCTGGGAAGAAGCTTACATCGATGACGCCGCGACGATCGCTGCGCCGTTGCCTAACGAGTCGTCGCCGCTCGCCACCGCCGCCCTATGAAGAAGGCGTCGTCACTACGCATCCTCGGAACGCGCGACGCCGTCGCATGGCTCGCCGTGCTCCAGCGCGCGCAGCAGCATGACTTTCATCATCTGCCGCAATATCACGCGGTCGCGGAAGAGCAGGGTGAAGGCGAGGCGCAGCTGTTTGTCTTCGAAGAAGGCGAGCACATCGTGGCGCTGCCGCTTCTTCTGCGCGCGATCAACCCGGAGGATCAAGCCGGGTGGTTCGATGCCACTTCCGTTTACGGCTACGGCGGGCCGATCGCTTCGCAGGCTGATGTGCCCGGCGATGTTGTCGCGCGCTTTCAAGCAGCGCTGAGCGATGAGCTGGATCGCCGCCGTGTTGTCTCCGTCTTCTCGCGACTCCATCCGCTGATCGAGCAACAAGGATTGCTCGCAGGTCTCGGCGAGTGTCCGGACAACGGCGGGACCATCTCGATCGACCTCACGCTCCCAGAGGAAGCGCAGCGCGCGAAGTACAACAAGAGCTGTCGCCGCGCGTTGCGGCAGTTGCGCGAGGCGGGCTTCGTCGGCTTCCACGATGAGGAGAAGCGCTATCTCTCCGAGTTCACTGAGGTCTATCTCGAGACGATGCGCCGCGCCGGCGCGCAGAGTTCCTACTACTTCGACGAAGCGTACTTCAACGCGCTGACCCATGCGCTCGGGTCCGCGTCGCATCTGTTCGTCGCATTGAAAGACGGCCGCGTCGCAGCCGCGACGCTCTGCACGGTTTCGAGCGGCATCGTGCAGGATCATCTCGGCGGAACGCGCGACGCGTTTCTCGAGTTCTCGCCCGATCGTCTCGTCGTCGACACGGAGCGCGCCTGGGCGACAACGATCGGCGCGCGCGTTTTCCATCTCGGCGGCGGAGTCGGCGCGCAACAAGACTCGGTCTTTCGTTATAAGGCCGGGTTCTCGGATTGTCGTCACACCTTCCGCACCTGGCGCTGGATCATCCGTCCGGACGTTTACGGGGAACTCTGCACGCGCGCTGCGCAGAGGAATGCCGAGAACGGCGTGCGCGCGATATCGGATCGCTACTTCCCGGCATATCGCTGCCCGACGATCGATGCCGCGGCGGAAGAGACCTCGCCGTTCGCGGAGCAACTCGTCGGCAAGGAGGGCTGCCTTCATGCGTGACAAACGCAACCCGCAGGAGTGGTTCATTCACGGGCGCGAGCTTCGGCTCGATGACCTGCCCGCGATCGATTTCCAAATGCACACGCGCTGGAGCGATGGCGCATCAACCGTCGCGGAAATGATCAGCGCGGCGCGCGTGCAACAGCTCGAAGCGATCGCGATCACAGAGCACGTGAACCCGAGCAGCGCGTGGTATCCCCATTTCGTGGAGCAGGTGAAAACCGACCGCGCGGCGGTTGATGATCTTGCGGTTTACTACGGCGCTGAAGTGGCCGCGGCCGATTACCACGGCGGGTTGAAAGCCGACCCGGCGTCGCTCGAAAGGGAGTTGCTGCTCGGCGTCGTTCATCGTTTGCCGAAGCGCGATGGCACTGGGTTCTGGGACTTCAATGAACTCACGCGCGACGATGCGATCGACCTTGAAATTTGGGCGCTCGTCGGGCTCGCAGGAAATCCTGATGTCGATGTCCTTGGTCATCCCGGCGCGACGACGTCAACGAAGTACGGACAGTTCCCGGTCGAGTGGCTCGAGCCCGTCTATGCCGCGGCGCGTGAGCACGGCACGGCCATCGAGTTGAATTCGAAATACGCGTGGGACCTCGACGCGACCGTTGCCCTGCTGAATCGCATCGACCCGCTGGTTTCTTTCGGATCGGACGCGCATGACGCCGCCGCCGTCGGTCCGCGTTTCGGAAGCGGATCTGCGCGGCGGAAACAGGAAGGAGCCGCGTCGCTCCGATGATCACGTTGCTCATCACCGGCGTCGGCGGGCCGCTCGGCCAGGCGCTGATCAAAGCGGCGCGCATGTCCGCGTTGCCCGCACGGATCATCGGCACAGATCGCCACCCGCTTTCGATCGGGCTCGGCTGGGTCGATCAGGGGCATGTTATCGCGAGTTCATCGGAGCGCGATGCATACCTCGCCGCGATCCAGCAAATCTGCGCGAGCGAGCACGTCACGCTCGTTTTGCCCGGGTCGGATACTGAGCTGGAAATCCTTTCCTCCGCCGCGGAGTCGTTATGCAGCGAGACCGGCGCAATCGTCGTCTGCAGCAAACCAGAGGTTTTGCAGATCGGCTTGGACAAATGCGCGACCTGTGGATTCCTCGAGCGCAATGGCCTCAACTTTCCGGCCTACGCGACGCTACAAGACGCGGCCGCAGTGCACGCGTTGATCGCGCAGTTCGGATTCCCGTTGCTCGCGAAACCGTGCCGCGGCTCCGGCTCGCGCGGCGTCACGAAGGTGCGTGATCACAGCGACCTCGCGTATCTGCGCACCCTCAGCACGGAGATCATCGTGCAAGAGTATCTCGCGCCCGATGACGAGGAATACACCGTCGCGGTTTACACGCAGCGCGACGGCAAGCAGGCCGGCTCGATTTGTTTCAAGCGCGAGCTGGTCGCGGGAAATACCTACCGCGCCTTTGTTAATCAGAATGCGACCGTCATTGCGGAAGCGGAAGCGGTCGCGCGCTCGTTAGGCGCAATTGGTCCGTGCAACGTGCAGTTGCGACTCACGGCGCGCGGTCCGGTGACCTTCGAGATCAACCCGCGCTTCTCCGGGACGACGGCGATGCGTGCGCACTTCGGCTACAACGAAGTCGAGATGGCGATGCGCGATCACGCGCTCGGGCTTCCTGTGCCAAAACCACTCGTTAGGCCGGGAATCGCGCTGCGTTTCTGGGATGAAATTTACCTTGGTGCGGACGGTCTGCCGGAACGCGCGCCGCACGTTGCGAAGAAGGCGACGCTGCATGCCTACGGCACTGCTGATCGCAGTGAGTGGCTGAACGCGCTTCATCGGACAACCCAACACGACGTCTATTTCCTGCCGTCGTATCACGAGCTGGCGGAGCAGCGTGGCGAAGGCGAAGCGCGTCTCTTTGTTTACGAAGACGGCGAATACACGGTGGCGCTGCCGCTCATGCTGCGGCGGGTCGCGGAAGTGCCAGAGCTGAACGGCAGCGCAGGCGAGTGGCGCGACGCGACATCGGTTTACGGCTACGGCGGACCGGTCAGTTCGCATGCACAACTGCCGCCGGAAGTCGTCCGGGGATTTCAGGAGTCGTTAGGCAAGGCGATGCGCGACGGCCAGGTGATCGGCGTTTTCTCGCGCCTGCATCCACTGCTCGAACAACGAACGCTGCTCGACGGTCTCGGCGTTTGTCACGCCGGCGGGCAAACTGTCTCGATCGACTTAACGCGGCCGCTGGAGCAGCAGCGTTCCCAATACCGCGAGAATGTCAGACGACGGCTGAACCGTCTGACGCGCGATGGCGCGACCTGCGTGCGCGATCCGGAGAAGAAACATCTGCCGGAGTTCGTCAGCATTTATCACGAGACGATGCGGCGCGTTGCCGCGCAGCAAACTTACTTCTTCGACAAGGCTTACTTCGATGGGCTCGCCGCGAGTCTCGATCGCGCGCTGCAGCTCTTCGTGGTGCGCGACGCGCGCGAGGAAATCATCGCGGCGGGGCTATTCATGCTCTGCGACGGCGTTGTGCAGTATCACCTCGGCGGGACGCGCGACGACGCTTTGAAATTTTCGCCGACGGCGTTGCTCTTCGACACGGTGCGGCTGTGGGCGAACGAACATCGCGCGCGCATCTTCCATCTCGGCGGCGGTCTTGGCTCTCACGAGGATTCACTTTTCCACTTCAAATCCGGGTTCTCTGATCGTCGCCACGACTTTGCGACGTGGCGCTGGGTCATCGCGCCGGATGTTTACGCGGCGCTTTCAGCGGAGCGCGCGCGTTGGAATAACGCGAACGCCGCGGAGCCAATTTCACACGAATTTTTTCCAACTTACCGCTGCGCCACGCGACCGGCGGGGCCCGTCCCGATCTTTGCGCACGACGGACTAACGATCAGCTCGAAGGAGGTGACGGCGAATGGATAAGCCTGCACTTCCGCGCGTTTATCTTTCGCCGCCGCACATGAGCGGCGAGGAGCTGACGCTGGTCGAGGAAGCTTTCGCGACCAACTGGATCGCGCCGCTTGGTCCGCACGTTGACGCATTCGAGCGCGAGGTCGCGGCCTACGTCGGTGTCTCGCACGCCGCCGCCGTTTCATCCGGAACCGCGGCTTTGCATCTCGCCCTGCGCCTGCTCGCGCTCGCACCCGGTGACGAAGTGATCTGCTCGACCTTCACCTTCGCGGCGACGGCGAACCCCATTCTCTATGAAGGCGCGCGGCCGGTCTTCATCGATTCGGAGCGCGGAAGCTGGAACATGGATCCGGCTCTCCTGCGCGAAGAGCTGGCGGAATGCGCACGGCGCGGCCGGCTGCCGCGCGCGGTCATCGCGGTCGATCTCTACGGGCAATGCGCGGATTACGACTCGTTAGGCGAAAGTTGCGCAGAATACGGCGTTCCGCTCATCCAGGATTCGGCGGAGTCGTTAGGCGCGACCTACAAGAATCAGCCGGCCGGCGGGCAGGGGATCTTCGGCATCTTTTCCTTCAACGGAAACAAGATCATCACCACCTCGGGAGGCGGCATGCTGGTCTCGAATGACGAAACGCTGATCGAACGCGCGCGTTTTCTTTCGACGCAGGCGCGCGATCCCGCGCCGCACTACCAGCACTCCTCGTTAGGCTTCAACTATCGGATGAGCAACGTGCTGGCCGCGATCGGTCGCGGACAACTGCGCGCTTTGCCCGACCGAGTCGCGGCGCGGCGGCACAACTTTGAGATGTATCGCGAGAAGTTGCGCGAGGTGGTGGGCATTGAGTTCATGCCGCTCGCGCCCTGGGGCGAGGGCAACTTCTGGCTGACCTGCATCACGATCGATCCGGAGCAGTTCGGCGCGACCCGCGAAGATGTGCGGCTGGCCCTCGAGGCGCACAACATTGAGTCGCGCCCGCTCTGGAAACCGCTTCATCTGCAGCCGGTTTTCGCTGGTTGCCGCGTGCGCGGCGGCAGTGTTTCGGAAGCGGCTTTTGAACGCGGGCTTTGTCTGCCGAGCGGATCGAGTTTGAGCGCAGCAGATCGGGATCGCGTGGTCGAAATTCTGCTCGATACGCCGCGGCGAAAGGCGGCGGGACGTATATGACGCGCCGGTTTATCCAACGGGTGCTCGGTTACGTTCTTCGCAATTACGCGACGCGAACGGTCGCGCTCACTTTCCTGTACGCGGCGGTGCTCGCGATCACCTACCTGCTCGCGTTCGAGCTTCGCTTCGACTTCGACGTGCCGGCCTGGCTAACGCCGACGATTTGGTCGGTCTGCGCGATCACTGTGGGCACGCAGTTGATCTGCATGTTCGTGTTCGATCAGTTCGACGGACTGCTCAGTTATTTCAGCCGCCCCGATCTGAAGCGGCTCGTCTTTGCGTGCACGCTGGCGGCGGCCGTGCTTGGCATTATCCGACTGAGTTTCGGCGTCTACCTCGCGCCTCCGCGCGGTGTTCTCCTGATCGACTATATGATGTCGATCGGCGTGCTCAGCGGGATGCGACTCAGCTTCCGACGAATTCGATTGCTGAGTGCCGACAGACCGGTGAGCGGGCCGGCAAGACGCCATCGGATCGCGATTTTCGGAGCGGGTGATTGCGGCGCAATGTTGGCGCGCGAGTGCCTGAGCAAGCCGTGGCTGGGGATTCACGCGGTCGCGTTCTTCGATGACAAACGTTCGCGCGCCAGCATTCACGGAGTGCCAGTGCTCGGCGCGCCGGAAGGAATCGCGGAGTTGAAAGAGAAGCTGCAGCTGGACGAATTGATCATCGCGGATCCTTCGGCTTCGCCGAAGCGAGTGCGTGACGTGGTCAAGCTCGCGCGTGAATCGAGGCTGCCTTGCCGCACCGTGCCGTCGATGGACCAGCTCGCGACTGGACAGTGCAGCGTGACGAATCTACGGCCGATCGCGATCCAGGATCTTCTCGGGCGCGATCCGGTGGAAGTGGAAGGCGAGTTGGTGCGCGAGGTGATCGAAGGTCGGACCGTGCTGGTGACTGGCGCCGGTGGAAGTATCGGCAGCGAGTTATGCCGGCAGATCATGAGCTACGATCCTGCCGCGCTCGTGTTCCTCGATCGCTCGGAGCCCCAGCTCTTTGTCATCGAGCAGGAGTTGCGGGCGCGGAATGAAGGCGTCGCATTGACCTCAATCGTCGCGGACATCGCGCGGCCGAACCGGATGCGGAACATCTTCAGGTGCTACCGGCCGCAGGTTGTTTTCCATGCGGCGGCGCACAAACATGTGCCGCTCATGGAGCTCCAACCGGAGGAAGCGATTTACAACAACATTTTCGGCACAGCGCTCGTCGCTGATCTGGCGAGCGAGTTTAAGGTCGAACGGTTTGTTCTGATCTCGAGCGACAAGGCGGTGAATCCGACCAACGTGATGGGCGCGACGAAACGTGCGGCGGAGTTATACGTGCAGTCGCTCGCGACGAAGCAGACACAGACGAAGTTCATGGCGGTGCGTTTCGGCAATGTGCTCGGATCGTCCGGCAGCGTGGTGCCGACGTTCGAGCGGCAGATTGCAAACGGTGGGCCGATCACCGTGACGCATCCTGACGTGACCCGGTTTTTCATGACGATCTCGGAAGCGGTGTCGCTCGTCCTGCAAAGCTCGGCGCTCGGCAAAGGCGGCGACATTTTCGTTCTCGATATGGGTAAGCCGGTCAGGATCGTCGATCTGGCGTTGCAAATGATCGCGCTCGCTGGGCTGACGCCGCATCAGGACATCGAGATTGCGTTCACCGGCTTGCGTCCAGGCGAGAAGCTTTATGAAGAGCTGAGCCATGGTGGAGAACAGGTCACGAGCACGGTGCATCCGAAGATTGCGCGGATGCTCGCGCCTCCATTGCCGCATAGTTACATCGCGGCATTTCTGCGCGATCTGATGCAGGCGCTCGACGACGGCACAGACGGTGACGGACTCAAACAAGTGCTCGCGAAAACTCTGCCTGATTACCGCCCGGCGCCAAAGTTGCCGCCATTGGCAGCGCCGCCGTTGCTGGTCTCGCCGTTACTGACTCCCGAAGCGTGACCGTCGAAGCACTCACACGAGTGCGGCTCGACTCCTCCAGCCTTCGCGATTGGTCATTCCGTGCGCGTGTGATTCAGTGCAGTCGCGCGCGGGCCTATAGCTCAGCGTTTAGAGCAGGGGACTCACAATTCCGTAATTGCGTGTTGCACCATTAAGCGCGGGTGAACACTAGTGCCTCTCACGAGCGAGAATTGAATTCCCAGGGTTTCACCGTCCAGCGCTGTTTGGCCCGCTTCCGATCGAAAGGTAGGAAAAGGTTGGAACGAAAAGATCCTCTGGTCCGGGGGCGTTTCTGCTTAATAGAGGTGAAGCACGCAAACTGTCCGACCAGAGGTTCTGGGGGCTCACGGTGTGCCGTCTTCCTTTCAATCCCTAGTAAATTGGGCGAGCGCCTCTGATACTCGCGGCGTCGGTTTGCGCAGAGATTTCCATTCTT
Organism: Verrucomicrobiota bacterium; assembly: GCA_030948555.1. Classification (GTDB taxonomy): domain Bacteria; phylum Verrucomicrobiota; class Verrucomicrobiia; order Chthoniobacterales; family UBA10450; genus JACCTI01. The sequence continues at coordinate 12,434 of JALZAD010000018.1, forward strand.
ACCTCACCGTAATTTTCGGGAAAGGTTCTCGCCACGAGACTCCGGCATCCTGCGCTCATGATAAATCACGATGCTTCGATTAGGAGTCACTTTGGAAAGGCGCGCGCGCTCGGCACTGCGATGGTGGCGAGTGC
>JALZAD010000038.1 GCA_030948555.1 Verrucomicrobiota bacterium
TTGTCGGCCTGCGAAACTTCCGCGAGATCGAGGCCGGTGCAGAATGCCTTTCCCGCGCCGCGCAAGATCAGGATTCGCTGCGTCTCATCGCGCTCCGCAGCGTCGACCGCGTTCGTCAGCTCGCTCATCAACTCGATCGTCAGCGAGTTGCGGCGCTCGGGCCGGTTCAGCGTGAGGACAGTGGTGTGTGCGGATTGTTTTTCGACGAGGAGGACGGGCATGGTTAGGTTCTTCGCGCCACGATGAATTCCGTCAAGCTGATCGAATGTCCACGCGACGCCTGGCAGGGCCTCAAGCAGTTCATCCCGACTGGCGGGAAGGCCGAATATCTGCGCGCGCTTGTATCGGCCGGGTTCAAGCACATCGACGCGGTGAGCTTCGTGTCGCCGAAAGCGGTGCCGCAGATGGCCGACAGCGAAGAGGTGCTGGCGCAGCTCGGCCGTACTGATGGCGTCGAGATCATCGGCATCGTGGTGAACGAAAAAGGCGCGGAGCGTGCGATCGCAACCGGACGCGTTACGACGCTGGGATTTCCGTCTTCGGTTTCGGAAACTTTTTTGCGACGGAACCAGAACCAGTCGTTAGGCGAAAACGCGGAGACGCTCCGGCGGATTAGCGATCGCGCGCGCGAAGCCGGGTTGCAGATGGTCGCCTACGTTTCCATGGCATTCGGCAATCCATACGGTGACTCGTGGAGCGAGAATGCCGTCGCCGACGCTACCGAACAAATCGCGGCGACCGGCGTGCAAGCGATCTCGCTCGCGGACACCATCGGCGTGGCCCATCGCGACCTGATTCGACGCGTGGTGAGCGCAGTTTGTCGCGACGCGCAGACGGAGATCGGCGTGCACCTGCATAGCACGCGGGCTGATGCGGCAGCGAAAATCCTCGCCGCGTACGATGCGGGCTGTCGTCGTTTCGATTCGGCGATCGGCGGCCTGGGCGGCTGTCCTTTCGCGCAGGACGAGATGGTCGGAAACATCCCGACCGAAGAAGTTCTGCGCGCGCTCGCGGAACGCGGCGTCAACGCATCAATCGATCTCGCGGCGCTGCTTCCGATGAGCAGCGCGATCGCTCAGACCTGAACGACGCCCATGTGGAAGCGGGCTTTCGGCATTGGCCGAGAGACGTAGCTCAATAGCCTAACGAGCACATCGCGCGTCTCGTGCGGTTGAATGATTGCGTCAACCCAGCCGCGCGCCGCTCCGTAGCGGATGTCGGTTTGTTCTTCGTAGCTCTTTTTCACCGTGGCGCGCAGTTCCTCGAGCTCTTCAGGCGTGGATTTCTTGTCGCCGCGATCTCTCGCGCGGGCGAGCACGCTGAAGACGGTATCGCTCGCCTGTGCCGCGCCCATCACCGCGTAACGCGAGTTTGGCCACGCCAGGATGAAGCGCGGATCGTAAGCCTTGCCGCAGAGCGCGTAGTTGCCCGCACCGAACGAACCGCCGACGACCACGGTGATCTTCGGCACGGTCGAGTTGCTCACCGCGTTCACGAGCTTCGCGCCGCTCCGGATGATGCCGCTGTGCTCGGCCGCGCCGCCGACCATGAAGCCGGTCACGTCCTGGAAAAACACGATCGGTATGCCGGTTTGGTTGCAGTCCATGATGAAGCGCGCGGCCTTGTCGGCGCTGTCGTGATAAATCACGCCTCCCATCTGAATGCCTTCCTTCTTTGTGCGCGCTTGCTGCCGCTGACTCGCCACGATGCCGACCGGCCGACCACCGATTCGCGCATACGCGGTCACGAGCGTCTTGCCGTAATCGGCTTTGTATTCGTCTAACGAGTCCTGATCGATGATCGATGCGAGCAGATCGCGAGCGTCGTAAGGCTTGCTGCCGTCGACGCTGATCACGTCGTAGACCGCGTCCGGTGATTTCGCGGCGTTGAAGGTCTCGGGTTTCGGCGCGCGTTTGGCCGCCTCGGCTTCAGGCAGGAGGGAGACTAACGAACGCAGGCGCTTCAGGCAGGCGGGATCATCCTTCTCGTTGAAATCAATCGTGCCGCTGATCTCGGCGTGCATCTTCGCGCCGCCGAGGTCTTCCGCCTCGATCACTTCGCCGATCGCGGCTTTGACTAACGACGGACCGGCGAGATAAAGCCCGCTTCCTTCGGTCATCAGAATCTTGTCGCAGAGGACCGGCAGATACGCACCGCCAGCCACGCAGTTCCCCATGATCGCGGCGAACTGCGGGATGCCAGCCGCGGAGATGACGGAGTTGTTGCGGAAGATGCGCCCGAAGTCGTCTTCGTCGGGAAAGATCTCATCCTGCATGGGAAGGAACACACCGGCGGAATCGACGAGATAAAGTAGCGGGAGGTTGTTCTCGAACGCCATCCGCTGCGCGCGGATCAGCTTCTTCGCGGTCTGCGGAAAGAACGCGCCGGCCTTCACCGTTGCGTCATTCGCGATGATCATGCACGGCACACCGTGCACGTTGCCGATGCCAGCGACGGAGCCGGCCGCGGGGATCTTCCCCCACTCCTTGTACATCCCGTAGGCGGCCCAAAGTCCGATTTCGAAAAACGGCGCCTCCTTGTCCAGCAACCGCGCAATCCGCTCGCGCGCGAAAAGTCGTCCGAGCTTGTGCTGGCGTTCCTGGCCGGCCTTGCCGCCGCCCTCGCGCAACACCGCTTCCTGTTCGGCAATTTCAGCGCAACGCGCGCGCAGTGGATTCTCTGGGGTGGCCGTCCGGTGCATGACGGCTAGACGGTTAAGCCGCCGCTGCGCGCAAGGCAAGCCGCCGTCTAGTAGACGTCGTGATCGGACGGATAGCCGTAGTCGTCGCGGATGGAGCGCAGGCGTTGACGCGTGGCGCGCTCTGATTCCGGGCGATTGATTCGATCCATCGTCACCTTCACGAGATAAGGCACGGCGGCGATCGCACCGACCGATACCAACGCGATCGCCGTAGTCTGCCGCGCAGGTTTCCGGATTCGATCTGCGACCAGCATTCCGATCCCCAGCCCGAAGGCCGTTCTTGTTACGGTGAGCAGGCCTTCAAACGGCAACTGGTCCGGGCTTTTCGGAATGGATATCGAGAGAGACATCGATACTTTTATACAATCCGACTACGAAAAACCAAACGGGAATCTCGTCTTCGGCGAAGCTGAGCGCGCGCAGTCCCCATCCATGTCGAAAGCTATCTACGCATTGATTTTGGCCGGCGGAAGCGGCGAGCGGTTCTGGCCCTTGAGCCGTAAATCGCGGCCGAAACAACTGCTCAAGCTCGTCTCGGACAAGACGCTACTCGAAGAGACGGTCGTGCGGCTCGACGGCCTGATTCCGCGCGAGCGAATCCTCATCCTCACGAACGTCGAACAGGAGAGCGCCGTGCGTGAGCTGCTCCCGGATTTTCCCCAAGCCAACATCGTAGCCGAACCGGCGAAACGCGACACGGCGGCGGCGGTCGCGCTCGGTGCGGGTTGGGTCGCGGCGCGGGATCACATGGCGACGATGGTGGTCCTTCCTGCCGATCACGTGATCAAGGATACCGCGGCATTTCAGCGGACGTTGCTCACCGCAGCGGCGGCGGCGGAGGAGACAGGCGCGCTGGTCACGATTGGCCTGAAGCCGACCTGGGCGTGTCCCGGTTACGGCTACATCGAGCTGGGCGAGAAGGCGACGTTGCGGAACAAGGCGGCCGCCGGGGCGGACATCCGACATGCCGTGCGCTTCCGCGAAAAGCCGAATCCCGAACTCGCGGAATCATTCGTTAGGCAAGGAAACTTCCGCTGGAACGCCGGCATGTTCGTTTGGTCGGTGGCGACGGTTCTTGGCGAATTCAATCGCCGCGCGCCGGAGCTGGCGCAGTTCATCGCGCAGGTTTCGATTCCGAACCAATTCGAGAAGGCGCTGCGGAAGCGCTTTCCTGAACTGCCGAAAATTTCCTTCGATTACGCGATCATGGAACATGCCGATCGCGTGCTCGTGGTCGAAGCCGCGTTCGACTGGGATGATGTCGGCAGCTGGCAGGCCGTCGCGCGCTACTTCGAGATGGACGAAGACTGCAACGCGGCGAAGAACGACGCGCTCTTTGTCGATTCGACGCACAACATTGTCTTTGCTGACGACGGCACCAAGGTCGCGCTGCTCGGCGTTCATAACCTGATCGTCGTCCGGACCGGGGATGCGCTGCTGGTGTGCCATCGTCACCAGGCGGAGAAGATCAAAAACCTCGTCGGCAAATTGCCGCCGCAATTGCAATGAGCTTCGCGATCGTGAAACGCGTTCTCGGCGTCGACTACGGCCGCGCACGGATTGGCGTCGCCGTTTCGGACGAGCTCGGCATGCTCGCGCATCCGCTGGAGACGATCCCGGTTAAGAGCGTGGACGCAGCGGCGAAGCGCATCGCGCAGATTGCGGCGGAGAAGGATGTCGAGCGCGTGGTGCTTGGAATGCCGCGGCACATGAACGGCGAGGTTGGGGTGGCGGCGGAGGAAGTGAACGCGTTTGCAGCGAAACTTCGGCCGTTGCTGAAGTGCGAGCTGATGCTGTGGGACGAACGCCTGACAACCACCGCGGCGCATCGCGCCTTGCGTGACTCCGGGCAGAAAACGAAGCAGACGCGCGGCGTCATCGATCAGGTCGCAGCGCAGATGATTCTGCAGGGCTATTTGGATCGCGCGCAGATCGCGCGCGAGTGAATGCCGAGCCGGCTGAAGTTCGTCGTCGCGTATGACGGGCGGCCCTTTGCGGGCTGGCAAAGCCAGGCGAACGGCAACACGATCCAGGACATTCTCGAGCAGGCGTTCGCGAATGTTTCTGGCGAAACAATTCGCGTGCACGGCTCGGGGCGAACGGACGCCGGAGTTCATTCGCTCGCGCAAGTTGCGCACGTCGATGTTCCCTCGCGCAGCCTTCCGCCGGAGACGTGGACTGCGGCGCTGAATGCGTCGCTGCCGAGCGCGATTCGCGTTCTTCGTTGCGCTTATGCGCCGGCTGCGTTTCACGCGCGGTTCACGACAAGAGGGAAGCTGTATCGCTATCGGATTTGGAACGACCGCTATCTCTCGCCCTTCGAGGAAGGCCGCGCCTGGCATGTGACCGGGCTGCTCGATCTAGCGACGTTCGAAAGCGAAGCGCAGCAGTATCTCGGGAAGCATGACTTCGCTGGCTTCGCCGCCAATCGCGGTAAGCCAACCCTCGACACGGTCCGCACGATTACGTCCGTGCGCGTGCGCAAGAGCGGCAAGTGCATCACGGTGGAGTTCGCCGGCGATGGTTTCCTCTACAAAATGGTGCGGCTGATGGTCGGTGCGTTGGTCAGTGTGGCGCGCGGAAAATCGCCGGTAGGAGAAATCCGCGAACGCCTGCAGCGGCCCCACGCTTTCATCAAGCACGCGCGACCTGCCGCGCCCGCCTGCGGACTCTATCTCGTTCGCGTTCTCTACTGATCCCATCAGCGGCCGAACTGCGGGTGGCAGAAGACCTGCTTTCTGGAAATTCGAATGAGGAGCAAGGACGATTGCACCCAGGAGACGGTGCCAAACAAGGTGCCGTCGTCCGTTTTTGCTCGCGCCGGGCAGTGGCTGTTTAGTCAGCGCCACTTTCACGTAAAACTTCTCTCCGGCACGTTCGCCGGCGTCATCGCCATCATCGTCTTCGCGGGATTTTTTGGGCTGACGGCCTACCGCGCCTACCGGCAGGAAATCCTCCGCGCGCACACCGTGAGCGTGATGCGGATGAGCAGCGTGGTGCTGAACGACGTCGCCATCCTGGAGACGACGCATCGCACTTTTATCCTAACCGGGAAGCCGTCCTACCTGCAGGAATTCGAAGAGGCGCGTGAAAGCGTGAAGCGTCGCGTCGATCAGCTGACTGATCTGATCGTCGACAGCCCCGCGCAGCGGAAGCGCGTCCTGAAAGTGCAGGACGTCGTGCAACGCTGGCTGCAAAGCTACGCCGTCCCGACGATCGCGTTGAAGCAACAAAAAGCCGGTGGCGCAACGACCGCGCAGCTTCTCGGCAATCCGATTCTCGATGAATCGCGTGATCTCCTGCAAGCGTTGCAGAACGAAGAGCAGATCATTCTCAACGGCCGCATGCGCGACCAGGAATGGGCGGCGCAGTCGACACAGATTCTCGACGTTCTTCCGAAACTCGAACGCTCCGTGGTCGAGATGCAGAAGGAGAAGGACGGCTACCTGC
>JALZAD010000065.1 GCA_030948555.1 Verrucomicrobiota bacterium
AATCGTCCCATGAGTCGCAGTCTGCGAAGTTTGTTGTCGAGCCTGCTCACTTTATTGTTGGGCTACATCTAGAACGCTGCCCGCGCACGGCGTTATTCCACCGTCACGCTCTTGGCCAGGTTGCGCGGCTTGTCCACATCGCGGCCGAGCTCGACAGCGAGATGATAGGCGAGCAGTTGGAGCGGAATCACCGTCAGAATCGGACTGATGAACTCCGGCACTGCAGGCAGCGAGACAATGTCATCACTTACGTTGCGCAGGCGATCCGCGCCATTTCCGGTCGTGATCGCGATCACCGGGCCTTTACGGGCTTTGACCTGCTCGATGTTGTTGATGTTTTTCGAGAAAACGCTGTCCTCCGGCGCGATGAAGACCGAGGGCAGGTCTGGCCTGACGAGCGCAATGATGCCGTGCTTCAGCTCGGCGCTGGGATGCCCTTCCGCGAAGAGGTAGGTGATCTCTTTCACCTTCAGCGCCGCTTCGAGCGCGACAGGAAAATTGAACTGCCGCCCGAAGAAAAGCATCCCGGACGCTTCGACGTATTTCTTCGCGATCGCTTTGATCTGATCGCTCAACTCGAGCGCCTTTTCGATCTGCGCGGGTAATGCCTCGAGCGCCTCGATGATGCGCGACCCTTCCGAAGTCGAGAGATGCCGCATGCGGCCAAGCAAGAGCCCGATCAATGTCATGATCGTCACCTGCGAGGTGAACGACTTCGTCGCGGCGACGCCGATCTCCGGTCCCGCGTGCATGTAGACGCCGCCGTCGCTCTCGCGCGCGATGGTGCTCGCAACGTTGTTGCAGATGCCGAGCGTCCGATAGCCTTTGCGGCGGCTCTCGCGCAATGCGCCCAGCGTGTCAGCGGTCTCGCCGCTTTGGCTGATCGCGAAGACCAACGTATCGCGGGTCATGGGCGAATTGCGATGGCGAAACTCGCTCGCGAATTCGACCTCCGTCGGAATGCCGGCGAGATGCTCGATGATGTATTCGCCGATCATCGCCGCGTGCAGCGCAGTGCCGCAGCCAGTCAGGACGATGCGCCCGACGTCGCGCAATTCCGCCGCGCTCATCTCGAGCCCACCGAGTTTCGCGCTGCAATCATCCGAGCTCAGGCGGCCGCGCATCGCGTCGCGCACAGACTCTGGCTGCTCAAAGATTTCCTTGAGCATGTAATGCGGGTAGTCGCCCTTCTTGATGTCTTCATCGCTGAACTCGACTTTGCTTAGCGTGTAGTCACCCGCGCCATCGCTCGCCACCGAGCTGATCTCAAACCGGTCCGCCTCCACCGCGACGATGTCGAAGTCGTTCAGGTAAACCGCGTCACGCGTGTGGGCGACGACTGCGCTCACGTCGCTGGCGAGGAAGTTCTCGTCTTTGCCAACCCCGAGCACGAGAGGCGAACCGCGCCGCGCGCCGATCAGGAAGTTCGGAATGTCGCGATGGATGAGCGCGATGCCGTAGGTGCCGATGACTTGCTTGAGCGCAGCGCGCGTCGCATTCACCAGACGCGCTTTCGAGTCTTTGCCCTCGAGCTTGTCGTAAATGCTGCCGATGAGGTGCGCGAGAACCTCAGTGTCCGTTTCAGAGATGAAGGTGTGCCCGCCTTCACGAATCAGCTCGTCGCGAATCGTCCCGTAATTCTCGATCACGCCGTTGTGCACGAGCGCGAGCTTCCCGCTGCGATCGAAGTGCGGGTGCGCGTTTTCGTCCGTCACCTGGCCGTGCGTCGCCCAGCGCGTGTGGCTGATGCCGTAGTTGCCCGAGGGTGGCTTCTCCGTCATGAGCTGCGCGAGATCGGCGATGCGGCCAGCACACTTCCGCGTCTCGATGCCCGCGCCGTTTACAATTGCGACGCCGGCTGAGTCATAGCCGCGGTATTCCAGGCGACGCAGTCCATCCAGTAGAATGGGACCCGCCTGCGCCCGGCCGACATATCCGACAATTCCGCACATAAGCTTTTTCCGAAGGGCCGGATCATAGCACCTGCCGCGAGCGCTGACCACTATCCCGGCGGTGGCCGGCTGTTGGTGCTGCCTTTGGGCCCGAGCCTAACGACCTCTATCGCGACGCAGACGCGTCAATCTGCAGGCCTAACAATTCGACCGCAGGCGGCAACGGTCACAGTGACTTGCGAATACTAAGCGATGCAATCGCCCCTGAGTCCCGCCAGCACGAGCCAGCAGACGCTTGCCGTTATCATGGGCGGCGGCGCCGGCACACGTCTGTTTCCCCTCACGAAAGATCGTGCGAAGCCCGCGGTCCCGCTCGGTGGCAAGTATCGGCTGGTCGACATCCCAATCAGCAACTGCCTCAACTCGGGCCTGCGCTCGATCTACATCCTGACGCAGTTCAACACGATGTCGCTGCATCGCCACATCCAGGCGAGCTACAAGTTCGATAACTTCTCGCGCAGCTTCATCGACATCCTCGCGGCGCAACAAACGCCCGAGCATTCCGATTGGTATCAGGGAACGGCCGACGCCGTGCGGCAGAACATGCGCTACTTCCTGGAGAAGCCGTGGGATTACTACCTCATCCTGAGCGGCGATCAGCTTTACCGGATGGATTTCCGGCTGCTGCTCCATCAACACATCCAGTCGGGTGCGGAGATCACGCTCGCAACGAAACCGGTGCCGCGGAATCAGGCGTCCGATTTCGGCATCATGCAGAGCGACAAGGATCGGCGGATCACCCGCTTCGTCGAAAAGCCGAAGGAAGAGGCGATTCTCGATGAGCTGAAGCTTGGTCCCGAGCTGCTGTCGTCGCTCGGCATGGCGGAAGGCGAGGAGCTCTTCCAGGCGTCGATGGGCATCTACGTTTTTAATCGCAGCGTCCTCGTCGAATGCCTGGCCAATGAGTTGGTGGACTTCGGCAAGCACATCATTCCGCACGCAATCCAGGAGCGGAATGTCAGGGCGTATATCTTCGACGGTTACTGGGAAGACATCGGGACGATCCGCGCCTTCTACGAGGCGAATCTCGACCTCACGGACCTGCTGCCGAAGTACAGTTTCTTTGACGCTTCAGCGCCGATCTACACGCACCCGCGTTTCCTCCCGGGCAGCAAGATTAACGGCGCGGCCTTGCGTCAGGCGATCGTTGCGGACGGCTGCATCATTTCCGACGCACACCTCGAACGGTCGGTCATCGGTGTTCGCAGCGTAATCAATACCGGTGCGACGATCCGCAACAGTATCATCATGGGCGCGGATTATTACGAGAGCGACGCCGCGATCGTGCCGGAAGGTGTGCCGCCGATCGGGATCGGACGGAACTGCGTCATCGATCGCGCGATCATCGACAAGAATGCCCGAATCGCCGACGGCGTGGTGATTACGCCGGAAGGGAAGCCACGGGATTTCGACGGGACGAACTACTTCATCCGCGACGGCATCGTCGTCATTCCGAAGAACGCGGTGATCCCGGCCGGCGCCTGGATTTAGCGGCTCTGCAATTGATCGGCGAGCGCGCCAGCCTGTCCGGTGCTCTCCCATCGCTCCTGCCTGTTCCACGGCAGGGAAGACTCACGGCCGGTGGTGCCATCGGAGAGAAGCTGCGGTTCCTGTTTCGTCGCGCAGGAAGTGAGCGAAAAAGCTGCGCTCGAAATGAGAAGCAGCGCAGTGAAGCGGCGGAACTTACGAACTCGAGCCAGCATAAATGACGATATCTCCAGGTTGCACCTGCACGCCACGGGGCAGGCTGCTGCCGATGATATCGCCGATCGCAGTGGCAGGTTCAACTGAGGAGACACGAATCTTCCCGATCAAACTGCCGCCGCGCATCACGAGCATCTCGCTGTTCGCTTCGAGGCCCTGCCGATTGCCGATGTTCAGGACGACGAAGTTGTAGGCCTGGTTAACCGCCAGAACGGTGCCGCGCGTGCCGGGATTTCGTGGAGCGGCGGTGCGCGGACGCGCAGGTTGCAAGGCGGTTCCGCCGCGATCTGAACCCCGGATTTTCTCGGCAAGCAGTTGCTTCTCACGCTCGGCGTTATCGAGCTGGCGGCGCGTGTCCTCGAGCTGCGTCTGGAGATCGCCCGCGCCGGGCATCGGCAGCACGTCGGGCATGACTTCTTTCGGGCCAGCATCGGCGAGATGCGCCTTCAATTCGTCGATCTCGCTCTGCCTCTGCTGAAGCTGCGCCTGCAAGTCCGCGCGTTCCTGTTGCGTCTTGATCAGGTCCGCTTCCGCGCTCGCGACCTTGCTCTCGCTGTCCGCGTTCTTTGCCACGGCCGCCGCAACCGCTGCTTCACGCGCAGCAATTTCTTTCTCCTTTGCGACGCGAGCCTGCTCCGCCTGAAGACGACCAGCGCTGTTCTTTTCCGCTGCGTCACGCAACGTCCGAGCCTTGCTCGTGTTGAGAACGCCGAAAACCGCCGAGACGGTCAGAAAGAGAACGGATAGACCAATGAGAATTCGCGCCATGGATCGCTGCCGGTTCGAGCGACGCGGTTGTAGCGGTGCGGTCGCAGGAATTCAATCTCCATCCCTCTCGAACGCTGGATTTTCTTTCGCGCCGGCTGTGTTCTTCCTTTGCGCCCGCGAGGTTCCGGCGTAAGGGAACGGGCTCATGGGTCAGCAACTTCGAAAGGTCGTTAAACGCCGGCGTCGCGACGCCTATCTGGAGCGCAAGAAATTGAAGGCGAAAGAGGCCGCGGGCACGCGCCGCGAAGCGCCGAAGGGCCGCGCGAAGAAGCAAGCGTCCGCGGAGTAACCGCGCCTTCCCTCCTCGCGCTGCGAAAGCGCACCCTGCGATTGCGCAATCGGCGCATCGTTTCGCTGCACCGTGCAGCCCGACTATCTCATCGTCGACGGCCACAGCGTTATCTTCGCCTGGCCGGAACTGCGGAAGATGCACACCAGGCGCACGTCGCTCGCGCGCGACGTGCTCGTTAAACAGCTACGCGACTACCAGGATTGGACGGGCGTTCGCGTCGTCGTTGTCTTCGATGGCAAAGGCACCACGGTCGATGCCACTGCGGATCCGGGTGAGATCCAGATTTTCTACTCGCGCGCGGGTCAGACCGCCGACGCGGTGATCGAACGGCTGGCCAGCAAGTATGCGCCGAAGTTCCGTCTCCTCGTCGCAACGAGCGATCATCTTGAACAGGAGACCGCGAGCGCGTGCGGCGCGGAATGTATTTCCGCGGAAGGCCTGCGGGATTTGCTCGAAGAAGGGCGCTCGCGCTAAGCAGGAGCGACTTCGCCGGAAATTACTCGTTAGGCAGCGCCGGCCAGAACCTGGTGGTGCGGTCGGGTGCGGCGCCCGTCTCGGTGCGTGCGTTGCTGGCACGTCGCGAGGACGCGCGAGAGCACGCAGTAGAGCTGCTCGATCGGAAGATTTTTGCTGACGTAGCCGTTCGCACCCGCGCGCAAGGCGGCGTGCATGCGCTCTTCGTCGTAGCCCGCTCCGGTGAAGACGATGATCGGCAGTTTCTCGTTCCGCTGGCGGATGAAGTTGATCAACGAGATGCCGTCCACTTTCGGCATCTTCAGGTCGACGATGACGACGTCGCATTCGTTCTGATCGAGCCAGCCGGCGGTCGCGCAACCTTCGGTCAGCGATTGGCAGGTGTGGCCCTTCTGCCGGAGGTAAGTCACGAGGAATTTTGCGATCGACGGGTCGTCATCAATGATCAGGAATTCAGCGTTCGTGCGGTTCAGAATTTTCATGGGCGGCGTCTCGTCGGCGTTATATTTACTAGAACGAAGAATAAGCACGTGCCTTGCCAACACGTTGAATGCTGCGGTCTAACGCACGGCAGCGCGAGCGGCCGTTCGCGTTCAGACCGGAAACGGAGCGCCTAAAGCCCGAGCTTCTTTTCGATCGCTTTGACGCGTTCGAAGAGGCTGCCGAGCCGATGCAGCCACACGAGCTGCTTCTTCGCCTGCGGCAGCGGCGTGGCCGGCGTGCCCCACCATGTTCCGCCGTTCGGCGGGAGGTTGCCGGTGACGAAGGTTTGCCCGCCGATGATGTTCCGATCGCCGATCTCAACGTGGTCGTTCACGCCGACCTGACCGCCGATCATGACGTAATCGCCGGCGCGCGCGCTGCCGGCGAACCCGCTCTGCCCGGCGATGATCGTGTGCTCGCCGAGGACAACGTTGTGCGCCAGGTGCACGAGGTTATCGAGCTTCGTCCCGCGCTTGATCCAGGTGCGGCCGAAGCGCGCGCGATCGATCGTTGTGTTCGCGCCGATTTCCACATCGTCGTCGATTTGCACCGTGCCGATCTGCGGGATCTTTCGCTGCACGCCATCGACCATTTCGAATCCGAAGCCGTCCGCTCCGATGACCGCGCCGCTGTGAATGATCACGCGCGAGCCGATCACGATCCGTTCCCGGATCGTCACCCGCGGATAAATCAGACAATCGGCCCCGATCTTTGTGTCGTGGCCGATGTAGCAGTGGGCACCGATCACTGTGCCTGCACCGATTTGCGCGCCGGATTCGATCACGACAAACGGCTGGATCGTTACGCCTGCTTCGGTGTGCGCATCTGCAGCGATCACGGCGGTCGGATGAATCCCGGCTGCGAATTCAAGCGGCGGCGGTGCAAACTTGATCACCACCTGCTCGAAAGCTTTCGCCGGATCTGCGACGCGTAGTTGCGCCGCGTCAGTCGCTTCGCTGAAATCGCTCGGGACAAAAACCGCCGAGGCTTGCGTCTTGTGCAGCTGCGCGCTGTAACGCACGTGTGCGAAGAAGCTGATGTCGCTCGCGATCGCTTCGCTGAGTGACGCCGCGCCGGTGATGACCTGACTCGGGTCGCCGATGAGCTCGCCGCCACTCATCTCGGCGAGTTCCTGCAGCGTCAGGGTCACGCGCTACAAGCTCGCGCGGATCGCGTCGAGCTGGCCGGCGGAGCCGAGCTTCTCGTTTTTGTGGGCGATGAAGTCAGCGTAGGCCTGCATGAAGATTTTGCCCGGCGGCCGGAAGTCGAACTCCGCGGGTTTGTCGCGGAAGAATTCGCGATGGACGCGCGTCCAAACTAATCGGCCATCGGTGTCGATGTTGACCTTGGTCACACCGAGCTTCGCCGCCGGGAGATATTCGTTCTCCGCCACGCCGCGTGCGCTCGGATCGAGTTTCCCGCCCGCGGCATTGATCTTCTGCACTTCTTCAACGGGAACACTCGAGCTGCCGTGCATCACGATCGGCATGCCGGGAAGTTTTTGCGAAATCGCTTCGATGACGTCGAAGCGGAGCGATTGCTGTCCTTTGAATTTATAGGCGCCGTGGCTCGTGCCGATCGCCGCTGCGAGCGAGTCGCAGCCGCTTTGCTTCACGAATTCCACCGCTTCGTCAGGATTCGTTAGGCAAGCGTGGCCTTCGTCGACTTTGATGTCTTCCTCAACGCCGCCGAGCATCCCGAGCTCCGCTTCCACGCTGACGCCTTTGGCGTGCGCACGGTCGACCACGCGCTTCGTGATCGCGACGTTCTCCTCAAACGACTCGTGGCTCGCATCGATCATGACGGAGCTGTAGAACCCCGAGTCGATGCAGTCGTAGCACGTCTGCTCGTCCCCGTGATCGAGGTGCACGGCGAAGATGGCCTCCGGAAAAATCTCCTCCGCGGTGCGGATGATCGCTTCGAGCATGCGCTTGTCCGTGTAATTCCGCGCGCCTTTTGAAAGCTGAATGATGAACGGCGCTTTGCTCTGCATGTTGCCGCGAAACAGCCCCATCGTCTGTTCGAGGTTGTTGATGTTGTAGGCGCCGACCGCGAATTTTTTGTAGGCGACTTTGTAGAGCTGTTGCGTCGTGACGATCATGTTGAGGACGAAGCTATAGCCGAACTTTTCGCAGCGGAAAGTCGAAACGAGACGGCGCGGCAGCCGTGTTGCCGCCGGTCAGGCGAGCGTGTCTTCGGTCACGGGAAGCATCACGCTGACGGAAGTCCCGTGCGGATTCGAATCGATGTCGACCCGGCCGTTGTGATCGAAGACGGTGCGCTTCACGATGGGCAAACCGAGTCCCATCCCACGCGCTTTCGTTGTGCAGAACGGCGAGAAGATTTTGTCTCTTAAGTCCGGCGAGATGCCGCTGCCATTATCCTGCACGGTGACGACAACGCCGCTCGTGGCGGTGCCTTCGCGAATAGATTTTGCCGCCAACGTGATCCTCGGTTTGGCGTGGCCGTTGGTCGCTTCCGCGGCGTTTGCTACGAGGTGCGCGAAGGCTTCGGTTAGCGCGGTTTCATCGCCTAAAACCTGCGGCAGATCGTTCGGCACGTTGATGTCGACCGGCGTGCCGTTGGTATGAAATTTTTCGCGGGCAACTTCGACTGCTTTCTTCACCGAAGCCTTGAGGTCGACCAGGCGCATAACCAGTTCCGGCGGATGCGCGAAGTCGTTGATCTGGCTGATGATCTTGTCGAGCCGATCGATTTCTTCGACCACGATGTTGTTGAACTGCCGACGGAAATCCTGGTCGTCGAAACGCTCCGGCAAGAGCTGGGCGAAGGTCTTGATCGCGACGAGCGGATTGCGCACTTCGTGCGACATGCTCGCGGCAAGATCGGTCCAGAACGCTGCGCGATCGAGTAAGTCCTGCTTCTGCCGCAGGTTCTCTTCTCCAGTGAGATCGTGCACCACGGCGACAGCTCCGAGCGGTGTTCTTTGGCCGACCAGCCGGCGCGTTTCGACGCGCAAAGAACGACGCGTGTTCGGGTCGATCCAGCCTTGCGGCGGAAGGTTGTTCTTCGCCTCGAGTGTCTCGCGCAGAAAGGACGCGAGCCTCGTTCCGGCAGCTTCGACCGGCTGATTCAAAACTTCGTCGCTGCGCAAGCCAAGCATCTGTTCGGCCGTAGGATTAAACCAACGCACGACCGCGTTTTCATCGGTCGCGACGATGCCCGGCGGAATGGATTTCAGCAGCGTCTCCGCGAGCGTTTTCTGCAGGGTCACTTCCTCGTGGAGCAACGCGTTCTCCAGCACGGTGGAGACGTGCTCGGCGAGAATCATCAGGTTCTCCAGATCGTGATACTCAAATCGCTGGCCGGTCATGCGATGGCCGAAGAACAACCAGCCGATGATGTGCCCGCGCGCGTGAAGCGGGACAATGACTTCCGCGCCGAACGTATCGAGCGCACGGCGCATGAGCGCGCGTTGTGTTTGGTCGGTTGCGTGGGCGAGATTGCTCCGGCAGATGAGGTGCGCGTGGAGCTCAAACCAGCGCACCAACTGATCGCGTTCGCCGAATTCGATCTCGTAGGTTTCCGGCAAACAACGAAGCCCGGCGCGGAGCCGGTAACGATCGCTTTGGCGGATGCGCGAGAAGATGCCGACGCGCGTGACACTGGCCGCGTCAGCGACGCCTTCGACGACGGTGGCGAGTAAAGTCTCGACGTTATCGAAGCGGCGGAAGACGCGCGGAAAACGCAGGAGCGGCATTGGATTCGAGTAACGCTCCGGAACCGGATCGAACCGGCGCGGCGGTTCTGGAACGGCGACCATGGTCGATTGCTCGCGCAATTCGCGGTTCTCCTGCAGGAGACGCAGATGATCGAATGCGCGCGAGACCAGCGCCTGGAAACGGCGCCGATCGAGTTGCAAATCTTCCGTCGCGTAAATGCCGGATTGCTCGACCTCGCGCATCGGTTCTGAGCGCGGCGTGCCGAGCGCGGTGATGAGCACCTCGGGAAATTCCTGCTGCACCTGGTCGATCAAATCGCGCGAATCTTTCGCGCGCAGATCAATAAAGAGAACGGCAGGGCCGGCCTGTTGGATCACAGCGTCGAGGCGATCGACATCGCCGACGTGACGGACCTGTGCGAGAACGCGGAGGAACGCTCGCACGCGCCGCACCAGATCAGCATCCTGCGAATACAAGATGCAGACCGGCGGTGAAATCATGCGGCCGCGACCTCCTCTTCGAAGCGAACGAGCGGAAGCAGAATGTGGAAGGCCGTGCCGCGCGCGGGTTCGCTTTCCACTTCGATCTGGCCGCCATGCTCTTGCACGATACCGTGCACCACCGAAAGCCCGAGTCCGGTTCCGTAATCCTTGGTGGTGAAAAATGGATCGAAAACATGCGGCACGTCTTCCGGTTTAATTCCGGAGCCGTTGTCCTGCACGGTCACGCGCAGGATTTCCTGCACCTCGCCCGCGTTGTTCGGCAAAGCGGTCAGCCAGGCATCGGTCGAAGAGAGATCAGTCGAAACTGTGAGTGAGCCGCCTGTAGTCATTGCGTCGAGAGCGTTGATGAAGAAGTTGAGAAACACTTGTTCAATTTGGTCCGCATCAGCGCGAATAGTATCCACCTCTGCGTGCCAGGAACGAGTTAATTTAATATCTTTTTGGTAGAGACGGTGGCCGACGAGGAGAAGGGCCTTCTCCAAAACCTCGTGCACGTGCGTTGGCTGGAGCAATGGTTTGGCGGGGCGCGCGAAACGCAAAAGCTGATTGACTAACGAATCGATGCGATCGACTTCGTGCCCGATTAGAGAAAAGAATGTCTCGCGGAAGTCCGAGTCCTGGTATCGCTCGGGAAGAAGCTGCGCAAAGGTCTTGATCGAAACGAGCGGGTTCTTGATTTCGTGCGCCATCCCCGCTGAAAGCGTGCCCAGACTGGCGAGGCGGTCGCTCCGCCGAATCTGCATTTCGAGGCGCTTCAGTGCCGTGACGTCGGTTAGCACCATGAGCGCGCCTAACGATTCGCCGGATTGGCTGTGAAAAACCGAAC